>JADGFH010000310.1 GCA_016743925.1 Labilibaculum sp. | reverse complement strand
CCATAAGTGGGCCTAGGGTGTTGAAAGATAAATTACAAGAAATAAATTAAATATATGAAAATAGAAAGATTTTTTTACCTGGGTATGGTTATGCTCTTTATATCAAGCTGCATGCAAATAAATGCAACGTTTGAGGGGGCTAATCTAAAAGTGGAGGATAGCATTAACCCATTGGGGGTGCTTGGGTCATCGCTGAAATTTTCGTGGCAAATAAAAAGTGAAACTCCACAAGTGCAGCAAGCCTTTCAAATTTGTATTGCAAAAAGTACTCATGAAAGTGATAACATCTTCAAAACAGGATTTGTAAATAGTGCACAAAATTTCTATTCTGTAAATGTAAAAGACTTAAAGAGTAGTAAGAAATATTGGTGGAAAATCCGAATTAAAAATGAGGCCGGAGAATTATCTAATTGGTCAGAACCTGAGTGGTTTGTAACCGGTATTCAAAAGGATAGTGAATGGCAAGCTAAATTAATTGGTGGCGATTCAATTAATATGGTACGAAAAGAATTTACCGTAGATCACAAAATAAAAGAAGCTTATGCTTTTGCTTCTTCTTCAGGGTTATATGAGCTTCATTTAAACGGGCAAAAAGTCGGGGATAGAGTGTTAGAGCCTGCGCAAACCAATACGCATAAACGATTAATATATGCCAGTTATGATGTAACCGAGTTGCTTAAGTCGGGTGAAAATGCGCTTGGTTTATGTATTGGAGGTGGAGCGTATGCACATTTATATAAGTCTGCGGATAGATATGCTTTGGTGCAATTGAATATCATTTACGATGATGGAAGTTCTGAGATAATTTGTACCGATTCAACATGGAAAGCAACGGCCCAGGGGCCAAGAACATATACTGGCTTGTACGAAGGTGAAAGTTATGATGCACGTCGTGAGATGAAAGGTTGGGACATGCCCAATTTTGATAGTTCAAGTTGGCGTGAGTGTATTGTTAAAAATCCGGTAAAGCTTTATCCGCAATTGCAAGCAATTAAAGAAGCTGAAGTGGTAAAACCAATTACGGTAAAAGCATCGCCTAATGATGAAGCCTATATTTTTGATTTGGGAAAGAACATAACTGGATATCCGCAGATTAGTGTTGAGGGTGAAGCCGGAACCAAGATAACCATGCGAACCTCTGAAATATTAAATCCCGATGGTTCTATTAACTATTGGACTTCTGGTCGCGAATGGAAGTTAGAATATACCTTAAAAGGCGATGGAGTAGAAGTGTGGAAACCTCGCTTCACAAATACAGGCTTTCGTTATGTGGAGGTAACTGGTTATCCAGGCAAGCCAAAGCTCGAAAATATTCAAGGTATATTAACATATAGCGACTTAAAGCAAGCGGGTACTTTTGATTGTTCCAATTCTATAATCAATAAAATTCACGATGCCTATGTGTTATCGCAGGTGGGTAACTTAATGGGATTTCCTACAGATTGTCCGCACAGAGAGCGTCTTGGGTGGTTAGGCGATGCCTTGCAAATAGGTGTATCATCAAGTTATAACTTTGATATGCAGTATTTCTATAAAAAATGGTTTAGAGATATGAATGATGATTTACAGCCCGATGGTTCGGTGCATCAACTCATTCCTTTTCCTAATTTTGGCGATGAGCAAGATCCTGTATGGCAATCAGCCAGCATTATTATGCCCTGGGAAATGTACTGGTTTTATGGCGATACAACCTTTTTAAGTGAGGGTTTTCATCGAATGGACAGGATGATGGATTATTATGAATCCTTATCAAAGGATTTTATCATCCAAAAAAATAGATGGGGCGATTGGGTACGTCCAATTAAAGAGGAAAATACCAATGGTGCATATTTATCAACCACCTATTATTTTAAATGTGCCGATATTATGGCGAAAGCCGCAGCGGTTTTGGGTAAATCGGAAGACGCGAAAAAGTATAAGACGCTTTCTGAAAATATTAAAGATGCCATAAATAAAGAGTGGTTTAAGGGCGATCATTATGCCGAAAATACGCAAACAGCTAACAGTATTGCGCTGGATTTTGGAATTGTTAGCGATGAGAACGTTAAAGTTGTTTTACACGAGCTATTAGTAGATATCAAAGAGCACGATTATCATATTACAACTGGTGTTGTAGGACAAATGCCATTAATATCTACACTTCATAAGTATAGTTATAATGATATAATTTTTAAGATGATTACGCAAACATCTTATCCTAGTTTAGGACATATGATTCAAAAAGGAGCAACTACTTTTTGGGAAAGATATTATTGGGGAACAGGTTCGTATGATTCGCATAATCATGTGTTTTTAGGTGGGCCATATGCAAAATGGTTTTACGATGGTTTAGCAGGAATATCACCATTAGAGCCTGGTTTTAAAACCATAAGTATTCAACCGCAGATTTTATTAGATGAAGTTTCTGCTTTGGTAAATACGATTAACGGAAAAGTGGAATGTAATTGGCAGAACAAAAATAATTCTTTGAATCTGAATGTTACAGTCCCTCAAAATACATCAGCAGTGTTAGAAATACCAACATTAGGAAAAGCACTTAGCGATATTCAAATATATGAATCGGATATATTGATTTGGGCAAAAGGGAAATTTATAAAAAAAGACAGAATTGATTTTCTGAATGCCGCAAAAAATGTTCGTGTAAACCTAAAACCGGGTAAGTATCAATTTGAGATTAAGAATTGATGACATATTATGTTTCGAACCATGGGTGAAGCTGTTAATGTTGTTTACTTTAAAGATGAGTCCTCGTTTTTTGTGCAGTTTTTTACGAATCATGCTCCGTCAGGGGGCTTCACAAAGCTACAAGACTTTAAATAAATAGGTACAATGTTTGGCCTGAAAGACCAACCTGTAAAAGCCTAAGGTGATAACCCGAGGTACGAAAATGATGTGAATAAGCACTAAAAGTGCGATATGTAATGAGATAATAGTAATTCTCTATTGACATTTATTTGTACATACTATTTTATTGCTTGTTCGAAATTAACAGCTTATTCAAATAATTAAAAAGAACTAATAATAAAAAACATACTACAATGAAAAATAGACTTTTAGTATTCATTATTTTTATTTTGGCATGTGGATTTTATCCAGATGTTAAAGCACAATCAACGGAAATAAAACGCGAATACCTTACTCCCGGAAAAATTGTTTGGCAGTCGGATAATTCAGGAGATGTACTTAAAAATACAAAATCCCTTTTAAACCAAGGGATTCATCAGGCCGACCTGTATGGTGGTAATTTTTGTGAAATGAAGAATGCAGATTCTAAACAAGCTTCTTTTGTTCTTGATTTTGGTAAGGAAATACAAGGAGGTATTCAATTGGTAACCGCAGGCTTTCCCGGTAAAGATGCAATAACAGTCCGTTTACGTTTTGGAGAATCTGTATCAGAGGTAATGGCAAATGTTGGCGAGCATGGTGCTACAAACGACCATGCCATGCGCGATTTTACGGTGCAACTTCCGTGGATGGGAAAAAATGAGGCCGGTTCAACAGGCTTTCGCTTTGTACGTATTGATTTAGTGGATAATAACAGAACCTTATTTTTAAAGGAGGTAAGCGCTATTTCTGAAAAAAGAGATATACCGTATTTGGGAAGTTTTGAGTGTAGCAATGAAAAACTGAATAAAATATGGCAAACAGGCGCATACACGGTTCATTTAAACATGCAGGAATACTTATGGGACGGTGTAAAGCGCGATCGTTTGGTTTGGGTTGGCGATATGCATCCTGAAGTGATGACCATAAACAGTGTTTTTGGATATAATGAAGTGGTGCCTAAAAGCTTGGATTATAGTCGTAATGTTACGCCCGTTAATAGTTGGATGAACGGAATTAGTTCTTATTCACTTTGGTGGATATTGATTCAGCACGATTGGTATATGGCACATGGTAAGTTCGATTACCTGAAACAGCAGGAGCCGTACCTTAAAGGATTATTGGCCAAACTATGTAACATGGTCGATGAAGATGGAAAGGAACACTTAACCGGAACACGCTTTTTAGATTGGCCAAGTAGTAATGATGGTGCAACTATTAACGCAGGTTATCAAGCTTTGGTGTTAAAGGCGCTTAAAGCAGGACGATATATGCTGGAGCAAATGAAAGAACAGCAGATTTCAGAAAAGTGTACCGAAAAAATTACGCTGATGGAAAAGACCGTAGCGCCATCTTCGAAAAGTAAGCAAGGTGTGGCTTTATTGGCACTTGAAGGTTTAATGGACGCACAGAAAGCGGGTGAGATGATTGCTCAGGATCAGTCGAAGGGATTTTCAACTTTTTATGGATATTATATGCTCGAAGCGCTTGCTAAGGTAGGAATGTATGAGGAAGCACTCACCATTATAAGCGAGTATTGGGGTGCCATGCTCGATTTAGGAGCCACAACTTTTTGGGAAGATTTTGACATCAATTGGATGAAAAATGCAGGACGAATTGATGAGTTACCTGCTGATGATAAGGTTGATGTACATCGTAAATATGGTAACTACTGCTACAAAGGATTACGCCATAGTTTTTGTCATGGTTGGGCTTCTGGACCAACAGCATGGTTATCACAACATGTGTTAGGTGTTCATATACTTGAACCGGGGTGTGCAAAAATAAAAATAGAACCTCACTTAGGTAATTTGGATTGGGTAAAAGGAAGTTTTCCAACACCCAAAGGCATTATAAAAATAGAATGTAAACGCATAGCCAATGGAGAAGTTGAAACAAAAGTGGATGCGCCCAAAGGTGTGAAAATTGTAAAGTAATATTTGTTTTCAAAAAACATATTGTACTACAGAATAGCCAAAAAGTGCATTGATACTAAGCAGATATTATTACAATTTTGAGAACTTGAATAATAATACTTAAATAATATGAAAAACATTTTTCAAATTCTGACATTTTTATTGGTGTCACTAAATCTTTTTAGCTGTACGCCACCTCCTGCAAAAACAGGACAGTGGATTACGCATCCCGAATTTAAGCAAGGAGTTAATCAATGGTTTCAGGTTCGAACAAAAGTAGATCTAAATAGAAAACCTAAGGAACTAAAAACGCTAATTTCAGCAGACAGTAAATATTGGCTGTATATTAATGATGAGTTAGTGGTGTTTGAAGGTCAACTTAAGCGTGGACCAAATGCAACAGATACCTATTACGACGAAGTAGATTTAGCACCCTTCCTAAAAAAAGGAAGCAATACGATTGCCGCTTTAGTATGGTATTATGGTCGTGAAGGTTTTTCGCACAAAGACAGTAAACAATTTGGTTTTTTATTGGAAAACGAAAAGTTTGCAACAGATAGCACGTGGCGTATTTCAAAAGCCGAGGCTTTTCAGTCTACCGAAGATCCGCAAGCCAATTTTCGTATACCTGAATCTAATTTAAAGTTTGATGCACGTTTAGCTAATACCGATTGGATGATGTCATCATCTAGTGATGAAAGTTGGGTGTTGGCCAAAAATACTGGCAAAAAAGGTGTTGCACCTTGGAATAAATTGGTGAAACGCCCCATTCCACTATTTAAAACTTTTCCATTACAAAAGGTTAAAGATTTTAAACAAGAGGGAAATACAATTACGATTGATTTACCTTACGATATGCAATATCATCCTTACTTAAAGGTGAAATCTCCTGCTGGTAAAAAGATAAATATTAATCCTGGTAATTTAAAAAGGTATAATAATGGCGTAATAAGAGGAGAGTATATTACAAAGGAAGGCGTACAAGAATATCTACATTTACCATGGTTAAGTGGCGAAAAAACGATGTTTATTTTAGAGGATGGTATTGAAGTATTGGAGTTAGGTTATATGGAGTCTGGTTACGATGCTGGGTTAGATGGTACGTTTAAAGTGACCGATGACTATTTAATGCGATACTTTAAAAAAGCACAGCGTACACTATATGTAAACATGCGCGATACTTATTTCGATTGTCCTGATCGTGAACGTGCGCAATGGATTGGCGATGGCATTATTTTAATGGAGGAGTCGTTTTACCTGATGGATAACAAAGCATTGGATCTGTCAAAAAAGATGCTAACTGAAATGTTAGATTGGCAAAGAGACGATAATACCATGTTTGGACCTATACCTGCGGGCAATTGGGATAAGGAATTACCTCAACAAATATTAGCGGCTGTTGGAAACTACGGAATAGGAAACTATTTTATGTATACAGGTGATAACGATATGTTAGCAAAGGCTTATCCACATGTGAAAAGATATTTAGGTTTATGGAAAGTATCCGAAGATGGCGTTGTTCCGTTTCGCCGTGGTGGTTGGACCTGGGGCGACTGGGGTGGCCAGATAGATCGCGATTTAGCTGAGCATATTTGGGTTTATATTGGATTAGATAATTTAGCTAACATGGCTAGCTATTTAGGAAAAACCGAAGAGGCTACAGTCATTAAAGGCAAAATGGCAGCCATAAAAAAACGTGTAAATTCGGTTTTTTGGACAAAAGAAGGATATCGTTCTACTGAATTTAAAGAGGAAATAGATGATAGAGGTAATGCATTAGCAGTAGTTTCTGGAATTGCAGATACCGATAAATATCCTGTGATTTACGATTTATTTAAAAAGGTAGAACACGCTAGTCCATATATGGAAAAATATGTGATGGAAGCTTTGTTTAAAATGGGAGAAGGTCCGTTTGCAATAGAGCGTTTTAAGCGTCGATATGCAAAAATGGTTAATCATCCAGAATGTACAACCTTATGGGAGTTTTGGGACTATGGAGCTTCTGTAAATCATGCCTGGAGCGGCGGACCATTATCAATTTTTTATAAAAATATGGCCGGAATTATTCCTACAAAACCGGGGTTTGAAGAATTCCAGATTTATCCAGATT
>JADGFH010000309.1 GCA_016743925.1 Labilibaculum sp. | reverse complement strand
GAATTTGTATCTATATTTAATCGATATCCTTCAAGAGGGATATTTAGATTCGTATCTAAAGAAAAATAGACAGAATGATTTGTAGTCGAATCAGCCATCTCTACTCTACTAAGCTGATCGAAATATGGCGCAAGTTCCTTTGTAAACTGAGATGCAATTTTTTTTGATCCCTCAGTGTTTGCAAGAATTGGAGTTGTTCCCTTAATAAAAAATTGTCCGTTCTTTTTATGCAGTGAATTTGGGTAAGGAATTAAATTAATATCCAGAGATACTTTATCATTCGTAGTGCATGATACAGTAAATAAACAAATAATCAGAAATCGATAGGCTAATTGCAACTTGTACATAAATAATTTATTAATAATGAAAGACAGGTATCATTAAGATACCCGTCAAAAAATCCAATTAATGTTAAACATTCATAAGTATTTCTGGTCTTTCATTATAAATTTTCAAGATCAATTCTCCAAATAGCGTATTTGCCCATGCAAACCATGATCTTGTGAAATTCTTAGGATCATCTTTATGGAATGTTTCGTGCATAAAACCTGTACCAGCATGAGTTCCTATCAAAGTTTTAAGGCAATCAACAATTTCCTCACTATTATCTGATGTCATAGCACGCATGATAATACTCATTGGCCATATCATGTTTACGCCAACATGCGGTCCGCCAACTCCATTGGCATATTTTCCTTCGAAAAACCAAGGATTACTTTTACTTAAAATGAATTTTCTAGTATTCTGATAAAGTGCAGAATTAGCATCAATAGCACCTAAATATGGCAATGAAATTAAACTCGGAATATTGGCATCGTCCATATACATTTGATTACCGAAACCATCTACTTCAAAAGCCAAAGTATCACCAAAATCTAGATGTTTAGAACTCGCGTATTTTTCCAAAGCCGTTTCAACTTCTTGAGCTAAATTACTTGCAGATTTGGTTAGTTTCGTTTCAATATTCAAATGATCCAAAAGTTCCGCCATTTGCTTTAGTGAGATAACAGCAAAATAGTTGGAAGGAATTAAAAATGGTAATATCGTCGCATCATCAGATGGTCTAAAAGAGGAAACTATTAATCCAACCGGATTGATTGGATTACCATATCCATTACCTGGAAGCGTATCGGTTGATTTACTTGTATTTCTTGTAAAGCTGTATGGACCATGATTTTCTTTTCTCTGTTGCTCTTTAAATGTTTTCACAATGGCTTTCATGGCATCTACCCATTCGGAATCGAAACAAGATGTATCACCCGTTTTTTTCCAATAATGATAGGCTAATCTAACGGTGTAGCAAAGAGAATCAATTTCCCATTTACGCTCATGCAATTCTGGTTTCATATCTGTGTTATCACTTTCCCAGTGCGAACCATCAGCTCCTATATTAAAGGCATTTGCATAAGAATCAATATTGACACATTTTGTTTGTCTGTTAATCAATCCCTGAAACAATTTTTGCAATTTTTCATCTTCGTTCACCAAAGGCAAGTATGGCCATACCTGAGCTGTAGAATCTCTCAACCACATGGCATGAATATCGCCTGTAATCACAAACGAATCAGGCTTACTATTCTCTTCGGAATAGGTTACAGTTGTATCCAATGTATTTGGAAAACAGTTCTCAAACATCCAGGCTAATTCCTTATTCGAAATGGCCTTTTTCACTTCACTTATTTTATTATCGACAGCAGCACTCACAAAATTTCTTTTTGATTGTTCTGGTCTGTTCGAGATATATTTTAAGTTTTTATTGATTGCAAATCCTTGTGTTCCTACCAGACTTAAACCTCCAGTAAATAACAATGAGTTTTTCAAAAAAGTTCGTCTTTTCATCTTTGTTGAGTTTTATTTGTTGAAATTAGAAAGCCATTCTTTAGTATTTTCACTTTCCTTTTTCGTAGGTTGAGACATTATAAATTCTAAGGTTCCTCCATTCATAATATCTGAATGTTTAATGAATTTTTTCTGATATGTCTTGCCATTCAGCTTAATTTCCTTTACAAGCAAGTTGGTATCGGAACCATTTGTTCTTATTACCTTAAATTGTTTTTCATTATCCAAATTTAGAACCACTTCGTCGAACAATGGCAAACCAAATTCATACTCATCCTTTCCAGGACAAAGAGGATAAATTCCCATTGAACTGAAAACATACCATGCCGACATTTGTCCACAATCTTCGTTTCCAATAATACCATCAGCATTATTTGTATAGAAAGAATTTAAGATGTGCTTTAATACCAGATTTGTTTTGATAGGACTATTGGTGTAATTGTACAAATAAGCCATCATATGACTTGGTTCATTTCCGTGCGCATACTGTCCAATTAATCCAGATATATCTGAAGATTTATTTTCACCCACAATCTCTGAACTAGTAAGAAAAAGTGTATCCAACATCGATTCAAACTTGTCTTTTCCACCATGCAGTTCAATTAAATCTGAAATAGCATGAGGAACTCCAAAACTCCATTGCCAAGCATTTCCTTCCACATAATCGCTGTGTTCATGATCACTAAACTTAGGATTAAAAGGAGTTATCCAAGATCCATCTGCATTTTTTCCTCTCATCAACTTAGTCGATGGATCGAAATAATTCTGATAGTATTTGCTCTTTTCCGTATATTCTTTTGCCTCTGCCTTTTTCCCATAATGTTCAAGAATTTGAGCAATACACCAATCGTAATATGCAAACTCTACTCCGTAAGAAACCGATTTTGCAATCTTATCCGAAGGAATAAATCCCAAAGCATTTTTATATTTAACATATTCCGAAGATATACGCTCTTGTCTAGTACCTTTGTATTTTTCTTTCATATCAGGTCTGTAAATCGAACTGTTTTGAATTGCATCGATACATAATTCCTGATTATCCGGATAAATACCTTTGCTAATGGCATCGGCTAAAATACTAACTGAAGGATAACCTATCATTGTTCCTGTATAGTTTCCTGCTAATGGCCACATCGGCAACATTCCGCCTTCTTCGTATTTTTGAAGCAAATTATCACACCAATCTTTCGTCTTTTCAGGTTCTAGAATGGTCATTAAAGGATGAAAAGATCTCCAGGTGTCCCAAAGTGAGAAAACAGTATAATTGGTTGAAGATTTAGCGGTGTATTTCTTTTTATCCATACCAATGTATTGGCCATCGGCATCCTGCCAAATATTTGGTGCCATATACGAATGATACAATGCGGTATAGAAATTGGTTTTTATCGTATCGTTATCTGTTTTTATCTGAATCTTAGCTAATTTTGCAATCCATTTTTGCTCTGCTTCAGTTCTTACCTGATCAAAATTCCAATGAGGTATTTCTTTTCTGATATTACTTTCAGCACCTTCAGCGCTTACAGGCGATAAACCCACTTTTAAATAAAGCGGTTTTTTTGCTTCTTTAAACTGCAAATAAATCTGAAGAGATTTTAATTCCCCATCAACAATTGTACTTTTTTCAATTGCTTCCGAAAATTCTATACAATATGATATCTGATGATCATCAGCCCAGCCATTTGTTTTAAGAGTTCCTGAAATACTCGAATCTCTTATCACATAAGAACTATTCTCAGAAATACTATGCCCCCAATTAGCCTGTAAAATATGAGACAGATTCAACATCATATTTCTTTGATTTGGATCTTGATAAGTATACTTATGCATACCAACTCTTTCACTAGAAGTTAATTCAGCATTAACTTTATAATTATCAAGATAAACTTGGTAATAACCCGGAGATGCTTTCTCGTTCTTCTTGCTAAAAGTAGCAACAGGAATCGTGTCTTTTCTATTGGTGAAAGGAAGAATGGCCACATCACCCAAATCACCAATTCCTGTTCCACTTAAATGCGTATGAGAAAAAGCATAAATTAAACGATCGTCGTTGTGATAACCACTCGAAGCATCCCAGCCCATCAAATGTGTATCTGGACTCAATTGCACCATTCCATTTGGAACAGTGGCTCCTGGAAAGGTATGCCCATGTTCTCCTGTTCCGATAAAACAATCTACATAATTAAGAACAGTAAGTTCTTTTTTCTGACCACATGAAAATAGTGATGCAATCAATAATAGGGGTATAATTATCTTTTTCATTATTTTACGTTTATTTCTCCGTTTAATCTAATATCAACTGATGATGAACCAATTCGAATTAAAAATTTACCTGGTTCTACTGTTTCAATCATGTTTCGATCCAGTAAGCTAAGATCCGATTTCATGATTCTTAATTCAATACTTTTGGTTTCTCCGGCTTTAAGATCCACTTTCTTAAATCCTTTCAATTGCCAATCATATGTAATCACGCTGCTTATTACATCTTTAACATAGAGCTGACAAACTTCTTGACCTTGAATCTTACCTGTATTTGTGATATCAAATCGAAATAGATATTCATCAGATTTGGGTTGACTGATTTTCAGGTTGTCATATTTGAAATTCGCATAAGAAAGACCGTGACCAAAATAAAACAATGGTTCAACCATACGACTTTCTCCTGTTCCATTTGGGCCTTCTTTTGCTTGTCCGGCCTGACTAAATGGCTTTGCAGGGAAATTCATTGGAATTTGACCTACACTTTTAGGCCAGGTTGTTGATAGTTTACCACTTGGATTGTAATCACCGAACAAAACATCTGCGATAGCGTCTCCTCCATATTCTCCAGGAAACCAAGCTGCAATTATTCCATCAATATTTTCAGCGCTGTAATTTAGAGCCAATGGTCGGCCATGAATCAATACCAATACAATCGGTTTTCCTGTTTTCCTAAGTTCTTTTAATAAGGTAATCTGATTTCCAGGTAATTTTAATGATGTTCGTGATAAGTTTTCACCAACCATTCTTTCATCTTCACCCATTACGGCTACAATTACATCCGATTCCTTTGCTTTTTCTACAGCTTCCTGTATTCGCTTCGACTCAGCCGCAGATAAATCGTAATCTATAATTTCGGAGTGAGGCCAAGATTCATCTGTTAATTTACAGCCCTCTGCATAAGTAATTTCTACATCTCCAGCCCTAGATTTAATTCCTTCCAATGGACTGATAATATCAACACCTAAAGATCCGTATCGACTTATAGACGATGATTTTGCTTTTGCATTTGGACCGCATACAAAAATTTTCTTTACTGAATTACGAGAAAGTGGCAAGATATTATTATCGTTCTTCAATAAAACAATAGATTCTCGAGAAGCATTTCGTGCTAAATTTAAATGTTCCTTACTTCGAAGAACATCATCTACCTTATTTTCATCTCGGTATGGATTATCGAACAATCCCTCTGTAAATTTTACTCTTAAAACATCGCGAACACGATCGTTTATGGTTTCCACTGACAAATCGCCTGCAGCAATTAATGCTCTTAAAGGTTTTACAAAATTGTCTGGATGATTAAACGTTGTTCGAACATTTAATCCTGCCTGAACAGTTTGACGAACTGCTTCTTGGTATGAATCAGCAACCTTATGTTTTGTGTATAACCAGGCCACAGCATCCGAATCTGAAACTACATAACCTTTAAGCCCGTACTTCTTGCGTAAAAGATCCGTTAAAAAATAAAAACTACCCGAAACTGGAATACCGTCATAATCGTTATAAGAACTCATAACGCACATTGCACCACCCTTTTCAATGGCATTTTTAAATGGAGACAAATACAAATTATGAAGTTCTCTTGGACTAATGTGCGGATCGCAACGAACATGTCCATCTCGTCCTCCTTTTGGTGCAGAATAAACAGCAAAATGCTTTAGCGTATTCACCATTTTAGACGAACGCAATCCTAGAGTCATTTGAATTCCATACTGAGACAATAAATACGCATCTTCTCCGTAACTTTCAACAATTCTACCCCAACGCTGATCTCTTGCAATATCTAAAACAGGAGAATAAATGTTGTGATATCCTAGTGCGTATCCTTCTTTTCCAACACATTCCCCAATTTTGTAAACAAGCTTTTTGTTCCATGTACATCCTATTCCAATCTGGGAAGGAAAACAGGTACTTTTAAAATGATTTAATCCTCTAATTCCTTCATTAGTGAATTCAACAGGAATCCCTAAACGTGTTTCCTCAACAAAAAATTTCTGTATTTGATTTAATGCCCAAACATGTTTGTTATAGGGAAATTTATATTTTGCATCCTTATAAACTCCATTGCTTGGTTCATCTATATTACCTAAACCATCTTTCCAAAGCTCATTTTTCCATTCCTTGGTTGGCAATTCATCTTTGGCAACTCTTCCATAACCGTACAGAGTAACCATTTGAACTGTTTTTTCTTCAATGGTCATTTGACTTAATAGATCCTCAATTCTCTCCTCTATTGAGATATTGACATCCTCATAAATATCCTTTTTCCCATTTTTGTTGAAATCGATATATTCCTGATTCTTTTGATGTGACTTTTGTGCTTGCAATACGACTGGATGCAGGCAAAAAAGTAAAACAAAAGTTAAGAGAGAAACTAATTTGATTACTTTTTCCATTTTAAAAGGTTGTTTATTTTTTTGTTTTGGTTTTGGTTTTGGTTTTATAAAAAGCAAAGGCTTACAATTGAATAATTGTAAGCCTCTGATATGCTAAAGTTCTATATTGTAATTCATTTCTGAAATATCTTATAATAATGCTTTATAAATAATTTTAGATATTCATTTAAATAAACGCCTTCTAATTTTATTTAAATGAACAGTAATATTATGCCTGTACTTATCAATATTCTTATTTATTCCCTACAAGAATTCCTGACACATTCCAACTATTAAAACTACTTCCTTCATCATCACCTTGATCGATAACAACTTTTACTACGTGTTTACCAGCTTTCAAATTATCTAAAGGGATATAAAAA
>JADGFH010000308.1 GCA_016743925.1 Labilibaculum sp. | reverse complement strand
CAAATGGAAACCCTAACCCAATTAATCGATCAAGCATCGAATACGGAATGGGGTAAAATGCATGACTTCAAGAACATTCATTCCATTTCTGAATTCCAAGAACGGCTGCCCATAACAACATACGAGAGTGTTGAAGCCTATATTGATCGTCTACGAAAAGGAGAACAGAATATATTTTGGCCATCGGAGATTAAATGGTTTGCAAAATCATCTGGAACAACAAATTCAAAAAGTAAATTTATACCCGTTAGCAAAGAAGCTCTCGAAGATTGTCATTTTAGAGGAGGCAAAGATATTCTTGCCATCTACACTTCTCTTTTCCCAGATACAGGAATATTAAAAGGGAAAGGTTTGACTTTAGGTGGCAGCCACCAAATCAATAATATCAACAACGATTCTTACTATGGTGATTTGTCAGCAATTATAATTCAGAATTTACCCTTTTGGGCTGATTTTATTCGCACACCAGACACTTCTATTGTATTAATGGATGAGTGGGAAGAGAAGTTGAACAAGATGACGGAGGCTACACTCAACGAGAATGTAACAAGTCTCTCTGGAGTTCCTTCTTGGTTTTTGGTTTTATTAAAGCATATTCTGCAAGTTTCAGGAAAAAGAAATATTCATGAAATTTGGCCAAACTTAGAACTTTTTGTTCACGGAGGTGTTAGTTTTACTCCATATCGAGAACAATACAAAAACATACTCCCGTCTGAAAATATGAATTATCTGGAAACATATAATGCATCAGAGGGATTTTTTGGAATACAAGACAATCCTTTTGATGATTCAATGCTTTTGATGTTGGATTATGGTATTTACTACGAATTTATACCATTAGAATATATTGATGATGACCATCCTAAAGTCATAAGCCTAGAAGATGTTGAATTGTATCAAAACTATGCAATAGTTATCACTACAAATGGAGGTTTGTGGCGTTATCAAATTGGGGATACGATTTTCTTTACTTCAAAAGAACCTTTCAAATTTAAAATTTCTGGAAGAACCAAATTGTTCATGAATGCCTTTGGAGAAGAAATTATCATCGACAATGCTGAGAAAGCAGTTCAAACAGCATGCATAAAAACAAATTCGATTGTTAAAGAATACACCGCCGCTCCTGTTTTTATGGCATCGAACCAAAAAGGAACTCACCAATGGTTAATCGAATTTGAAAAAGCACCTAACAATATTGATGAATTTACTTTTGTTCTTGACAATGCGTTAATGAGTGTAAATTCAGATTACGAAGCCAAAAGATACAAGAGTATTACACTCGTAAAACCTCAAATTACGATTGCTAAAACTGGTTTATTTTATCAATGGTTAAAAGAAAAGGGTAAATTAGGCGGTCAGAATAAAGTTCCGAGACTTTCGAATAACAGAAGCTTAATAGATGAGCTACTCGAAAAAAACAAGTAAACAACTATGTTACAATTTCTTATTTGGTTGATTTATATTCTTCCTGTTCAACAATATCCAGTTTTAAATCATTCTCATGATTTTTTTGTGATAGATAATTTGGGCAATATCATCTCAGTTGGAAATAATGAAATTTTGAAATTCAATTCTAAAGGTGATAAAACCGCCTCTTTTTCAAATTCAATGTTAGGAGAAATCTCTACAATTGATGCCTCCAATCCTCTTCGTCTACTGGTGTTTTACAAAGAATTCAACCAAGTACTATTTCTCGATCGTAATTTAGCCGAAATTGGTACTGAAGTCGATTTATATGAATATTCTGAAAATGAAACTGAGTTACTGTGCTCTTCTCCTCATGGTGGATTTTGGACATATAACTCGATAGATAATCAAGCAGCACATATTTCTGAATTTGGTAAAACAATCAATAAAAGTATTTTACTATCTGATTTCTGGGAAGATGAAATTCCTTCATCCATGCATGTTTACACAAATGATTTATACCTTCTTTATCCTGAAAAAGGAATATTAATATTGGACCAAAACGGACAATTCAAAAAAAAAATATCCATTCCAGAAATTCAGAACTTTCAGCTTAACAAGAATTCTATTATTTACACTA
Organism: Labilibaculum sp.; assembly: GCA_016743925.1. GTDB lineage: Bacteria > Bacteroidota > Bacteroidia > Bacteroidales > Marinifilaceae > Labilibaculum. The sequence continues at coordinate 4,810 of JADGFH010000308.1, read as the reverse complement.
AACAATCTGGTATCTACTCCATTAATACTTTTCAAAAAGAAGACACTTTAATTTATCAATTTGATAAGCAAGAGATTCAAAATGCAGTAATTTATGACAATAAAATCTACCTTTCCAATAAAAAATCAATATCAATTACACCATTAACTAACTGATTAAAACCAATCTGGAGCTTAGAACGACTTTTAACTAATTGATATCCAGAAATAAATTCTTAATTTTAGTTGCCTTTTTTATTTAAAGTAAACATAAACATGCACATTGCAGTTGCCGGAAATATTGGTGCAGGTAAAACTACACTAGCAGGATTATTAGCAAAACATTACGGATGGGAAGCTCATTTCGAAGATGTAGACGAAAATCCATATTTAAATGATTTTTACGACGATATGAAAAGATGGTCGTTTGCCCTGCAAATCCACTTTTTAAACAGCCGATTTAATCAAGTATTGGCATTACGAAAATCTGGAAAAGAGATTATTCAAGATAGAACAATTTATGAGGATGCTTATATTTTTGCACCTAATTTAGAGTCGATGAGTTTGATGCCCAGAAGAGATTTTGATAATTATCTTTCTCTTTTTGATATCATGAGTTCACTTATACAACCACCTGATTTATTGATTTATTTACGTGCTTCGATACCTACTTTGGTTGGACACATTCAAGCTAGAGGTCGTGATTACGAAGAAACCATTCGTTTGGATTATCTGAAAAGGTTGAACGAACGATATGAAGCATGGATTAGTGGCTATAAGAATGGGAAACTTTTGATTATTGATGTAGATAACATTGATTTTCTTGGCAAGCCAAAAGACCTAAGTGAAGTTATTAACAAGATTGATGCTCAACTAAACGGTCTATTTTAATTTAAGTGAATGAATTTCAAATTCATTCTGAACAACTCTAAATTCAATTAACAATATGCATATTGCAGTAGCCGGTAATATCGGATCTGGGAAAACTACCCTTACAGAACTTCTAGCGAAACATTACAATTGGGAAGCACATTACGAAGAAGTGGATGAAAATCCATACTTAAACGATTTCTATGATGATATGCAAAGATGGTCTTTTAATCTTCAGATCTATTTTTTAAAGAGCCGTTTCAATCAGATTATGGAAATCCGTAAATCGGGTAAAAATGTAATTCAAGATAGAACCATTTACGAAGACGCCATGATTTTTGCTCCTAATTTGTACGATATGGAACTAATGAGCGAACGTGATTTTAAAAACTACAATAACCTATTTGAATTGATGGGATCGATGGTTGAAGCTCCAGATCTGTTAATTTACTTAAGATCTTCGGTTCCTACTTTAGTGAATAACATTCAAAAAAGAGGTCGTGATTACGAAGAAACGATTCGTTTAGATTACCTTAAGAATTTAAATAACCGCTACGAAAATTGGATTAAAAATTATTCAAGAGGAAAACTATTAATTATCGATGCCGAAAATCTTGACTTTCTTGAAAACCCAGAAGATTTAAATGGGATTGTAGATAAAGTTGAGGCACAAATTCACGGATTGTTTTAGAAACGATAAAACAATCCAATTGACAATTCGGGAAGAGAGATTTTATCAAACCCAAGATAATACTGATAGGTCTCTCCTAATTCATCTTTTGCATCTACTGAATTCGGAAAATCAGGAATATAAGTATATCTAAGATTCATATCGAAACTCCATTGATCTGACAAATGATACAAAAAGCCAACAATTGGTGTTAGACCAACTTTATTTTCTTTAATCGTTCTTTTCTGATTCCCTCTCGATCCTGAAGTTGAAATAAAATCAATTTCATTTCGATACAGAAAATAACCAAAAGCTAAAGAGGCATAAGGTCGAAAATCACGATCCCAAGTATCAAAATAAAAAGATCCTTTTAATTGTGCTGATAGGATTGAATAATTCACATCGAAATTGCCTAAATTATTACCATCCCAAAAATCATCTTGTCCCAAGATACTATAGCCAAGTTCTGCTCCAACTCCAATTTTCTTGTTAAGCATCATTTGACCTATTGCCTTAAACGAAGGTCCGGCTTTTGCTTGTTTTCCAAAATCACCTAAAGGATATTGATACCCAACTGAGGCTCCAATTAAAAATTTACCATCCTTGTAATATTGTGCGTTGCCTTTTGAAAAAAAACCTAACATGGCAACCAAGAAGAGAAGATATCTTAAATTCATTAATTAAAACTTTAATTTTCGTACAACTAAAATACAAAAAAATGGGAACCGATTTGGCTCCCATTTTCTATATCTCTTAAAATGATTTATTCAATCACTTTTAATTCTTTTCCAATTTTTATGAAAGCAGCCAAAGCTTTATCCAAATGCTCTTTTGTATGAGCAGCAGATAGCTGAATTCTAATTCTAGCCTGCCCTTTTGCAACCACTGGATAATAGAATCCGATTACATAAATTCCTTCTTCCAAAAGTTTAGCAGCAAACTGCTGAGACAATACTGCATCGTAAAGCATTAATGCATTAATTGCCGAATCAGATGGTTTTACATCAAAACCTGCATCCAATAATCTTTTCTTAAAATATTGAGCATTCGAAATCACTTTATCACGCAAATCTGTAGATTCTGTTAACATGTCGAATACAGCAATAGATGCACCTACAATTACAGGAGATAAAGAGTTTGAGAACAGATATGGACGAGAACGCTGACGTAACATATCAATAACCTCTACTTTACCTGTTGTAAATCCACCTAAGGCTCCTCCTAAGGCTTTTCCTAATGTACTTGTGATAATATCAACACGATCCATACAGTTATGATATTCGTGCGTTCCGCGGCCTGTTTCGCCAATAAAACCAGAAGCGTGACTATCATCAACCATTACCAATGCATTATACTTATCTGCTAAGTCACAAATCTCATTTAATCTAGCAATATCGCCGTCCATAGAGAAAACTCCATCAGTTACAATGATACGGAAACGCTGTGCTTGAGAAATTTTCAATTGAGCTTCCAAATCAGCCATGTCAGCATGCTTGTAACGATAACGAGCAGCTTTACACAAACGTACTCCATCGATAATAGAAGCATGATTCAACTCATCTGAGATAATCGCATCTTCCTTGGTAAACAATGGCTCAAAAACACCTCCATTTGCATCAAAAGCTGCAGCATACAAGATGGTATCTTCCATTCCAAAGAATGTTGCAATCTTTTCTTCTAACTCCTTATGAATATCTGTAGTTCCACAAATAAAGCGTACTGATGACATTCCATAACCATGAGATTTTAAAGCTTTCGAAGCTCCTTCCATAACACGAGGATTAGAAGACAATCCTAAATAGTTATTTGCACAAAAGTTCAAAACCGTTTCACCAGTATTCACTTTTATTTCTGCACCTTGAGGAGTTGTAATTACTCGCTCATTTTTATACAAACCTGCATCTTTAATCGACTGAATTTCCTCAGTCAAATAATCTTTAAATTTTCCGTACATGATTGTTTGCTGTTTATTTATGTATTAGTGTTTGAGTGTATTCAAAATTACGCATCAAAATTACAATAAAATTTGTCTTCATCCGAAGTGATAAACTGTTTTTTCCATCTCTTTTTCTTCTTTCTTAAGTAAATATTCCTGTAAATCTTAAAATCTTTCAGAAATCTCACTGTTCACCTATTTTATCATTATCAATATTGAAAAACAAACACATAGATCCATTTTTAAGGATGTTTAAACAGCATCATAATAAGAAAATTAATTTTTTTTGAATTTTTTTTGAGCGAGTTGTTGTATTATTGAACAAATCCTATTAGTTTTGCATCGCAATTTTCATCCAGAATGTACGCCAAGTGTACAACTCAGAAGAAAATTCGGAATACACTCCTTCTTAGCTCAGTTGGTTAGAGCATCTGACTGTTAATCAGAGGGTCCTTGGTTCGAGTCCAAGAGAGGGAGCAGAAAAAGCAGCCTAATTGCTTTTAAAATAATTTAGGACAGCGTATTCCTTCTTAGCTCAGCTGGTTAGAGCATCTGACTGTTAATCAGAGGGTCCTTGGTTCGAGTCCAAGAGAGGGAGCAGAAAAAGCAGCCTAATTGCTTTCAAAATAATTTAGGACAGTATTCCTTCTTAGCTCAGCTGGTTAGAGCATCTGACTGTTAATCAGAGGGTCCTTGGTTCGAGTCCAAGAGAGGGAGCAGAAAGCCATCTATTACAGATGGCTTTTTTTGTGCCCTGATTTTTTTCGGAAAATTGACTTCTAGCTCCTAAATTAGATATATGTTTTTCATATATATTTTACATTCTCCATCATCAGACAAATATTATTTGAGATATACCGAAGATGTTACCAAACGTATTTTCACGCATAACAACCCAATACGAAATAATTACACTTCTAAACACAGGCCCTGGATTCTTAAAAGAGCATTTCAAGTTGGCAACAACAAAACAATTGCTTTAAAAATGGAACGGAAAATAAAGAAGATGAAAAGTCGAAAATATCTAGAACTGCTATTAGAACCACAGAAAGGTGAACTAATTTTTTCCGATCTTCTCAAAAAGATACATCTTGACTGTTAATCAGTCCCGACGCATCGGGATGGTTCGAGTCCAAGAGAGGGAGCAGAAAGCCATTCATTACGGATGGCTTTTTTTGTATCTTGATTTTTTCGGATAATTGACTTCTAGCTCCAAAATTTCCTAAATTAGATATATATTTTACATTCTACATCATCAGACAAATATTATTTGGGATACACAGAAAATGTTTCTAAACGAATTTTCATGCATAACAATCCCATAAGATCAAGTTTTACTTCAAAACACAAGCCTTG
>JADGFH010001085.1 GCA_016743925.1 Labilibaculum sp. | reverse complement strand
GCCCAAGTCCTGTTCCGCTATGATCTACTTCATCGTCTTCAACTTGGTAGAAGCGATCAAATATTTTAACTTGATTTTCTTTCGAGATGCCAATTCCTGTATCTTTTACGAAGAATACAAATCCACCATTTTCAATTTCATAACCAAATGTTATTTTTCCTTGCTTTGTGAATTTGAAAGCATTAACAAGAAGATTAGATAAAATTTGTCGAAGTTTTCCGACATCTATTTTGACATTGACTAATTCATTAGGTAAAGATTTTTGTGTTAGTAGTAGGAGTTTTTGTTCTTTCGCTTTGGCGGTAAATACTTCGAATAGGGAGTCTATTATATTATTTAAATTGATTGTTTCTTCATCAAAACTTATTTGATTAGCTTCAATTTTTGAAATATCTATAATGTCAGAGATTAGTGTTAGTAATTGTTCGCCACAAATATTAATAATGTCAATGAATTTATCTTTTTTTACTTGCGAAAGTATGGGGTTTTTAAGCATGTCGGAAAAGCCAAGAATACTATTTAGTGGTGTGCGTATTTCATGAGACATGTTTGCTAAGAATGCTGATTTTAATCGGTCACTTTCTTCCGCTTTTTCTTTGGCAATTTCTAGATCCTTTTTGATTTTTATTTGTTCAGTAATTTCTACTACAATACCTGTTACACCAGCAATCTCATTATTTTCATCGGTATAAGTTGCTTTGTGAAAAATGATATGGTGTTCTGTGCCATCGGCGAGATGAGCAGTAGTAGTATATATTTGTTTGCCAGGATTATTAATTAATTCTAAATCTTTCTTTCGATTGTGAAGCGCTAATTTTTCTGGTGCAATTTCAAAATCAGTTTTTCCAACTATTTCTGATGGTTTTGAATTCAATTTTTCGGCAAAACTTTCATTACATAGAATTATCCTTCCTTCTAAATCTTTAACAAAGAAGGGGCTCGGTATTGCATTAATTACTGTGTCTAATTTGTTTTTACTCCGTTTTAATTCAATTTTATTTTGCTTAGTGCGTTTCAATTCCTTCTGATGTTTAAGGTTGAGGTAACCTTGAAGTGATATAACTTGTGCTAACTGAGAATAATAAGACATAAGTTGTTTCACCTCATTTCTAGTAAATCGAGGAACCTGTTTTAGTGCTTGGAGAAAATCTGACTTGTCGAAATTGTATTTATCTGCTTGTTTACTAAAGAAGGTCTCATTAACTTTTTCATCTTCATAAAAGAATTGTCCTAGAAATATGGTGGCCATATGCTTGCCATTAATAATTATAGGCTGTGCAATGTCCCAAAGTCCATTTTTGCATTTGTATTCAACAAATTTTCCTTCTTCTAGATGATTTTGAATGAATACATCACTTTCACGACACAATTTACAGGTGTTCTTATTTACTCTGTAATATTTAGTGCAAATTGGTTGCCAACCAGTAGCAACTAAAATATTGTGATCGGTGTCTATTATTCCTATTGGATATCCAGCTAGTTGATAAAATTGATCCATTAAATCTTGCAGTAAAGAGGAATCTATTAAGTCTGAAAACTTGAAATTTTCTTTATTTGAATCAACAAATGTGGGTTTTTGGAAATGATCCAATTTCTTCTTTAGCTGTTGATTCTCTTGTTTTAAATTCGCTATTTCTTGCTGCAGATCGTTAGTGGATTTTTTCATTTGTTGTGTTTGGTTTTCTTATTGGGAGTGGTAATCCAAGCCTGTTAGACTAAAATAGTGAAAAAATTTCAGCATTAGAAATATTAAATATTTCTAGAAATGCAATAGATACAGATTTTGATATTTCTAACAATACAAATTTAAAAGAATTGTATGGTGCCAAT
>JADGFH010001084.1 GCA_016743925.1 Labilibaculum sp. | reverse complement strand
GCTTGATTGTCCAATGGACAAGGAGGAATAGATATGAGACCAATGACGGAAGACTTAGATAAATTACAAGTGAGAATAAATGTTCGCATAACCACACTTGAAAAACGTATACTTCTAAAAAGATGCAAGAAGGAAGGCTACCGAACGTTGAGTGATTTTTGTAGAGCGAAATTGGTGAAGAATAGGGAGATTCGAAAAATAGAAGTGAGTGAAGACTTTGTTCAGATCACCAAAAAACTGGATTACCAGCTCAATAAAATTGGTGTGAACCTCAATCAGGTTTCCAAAAACATCAATGCTCAGCAGGTTCATCAATTTGGCCCTTCGGATCGGGAAGTCTTTTTAAAAGTCTTGAAAGAGCTCCGAAACTGTTTCTCCGTTTTGCAAAACTACATGGATGTCATTGAATAAAAACAAAAGCTCTTCTCATGGTCATTGTGATTCACCAAACAGCCAGCACCGAGAATGCTTTCCTTTATAACGAAAAGAAGGTAGAGCAGAAGGCAGCAAGTTATTTCCATAGCAGGAATACCAAAGCCATCAATCCCTTTTTCTACGATAAAAGCCATCGTTTAAAAGAGTTTATTGATATTGAAAAGCTTAATCCTAGGGTGAAAAATAAATGCCTTCACATCTCTGTAAATCCATCTGTAGAGGATTCTTTGAAATTAAATGATAAGATGATTCTACGGGAAATTGACAATTTTATGCAACACATGAATTATGGGGATCAGACTTATTTTGTCTACAAGCACAAAGATCTGGAGAGAACGCATTTTCACATCGTATCTACTCGAATCGACAAATACACTGGTAAAAAAATCAAGGACAATCATGAGCGGCAGAAGGCTCAGAATTTCATTAAAGGATTAGAGCTTAGACATCAGTTGGATAATAGTAAAAGATCAGAGAAGCCAGTTTTTAAATTTTCTGCCAAAAGCCGAAACATTAAACAAAGCCTGGAGAGTCTTTTTTACCATATCAACCAATTGAAAGAAGTAAATTCTAAAGCACTCTATGACGAAATTTTGAAACTATTCAATGTGGAAATCAGAAAATCGGGTAGAGGACATATTGTGCTTGTTACTGATGAAAAGGGAAAAGTGATTCGTTACCCGATTCGTCTGTCGAAGTTTAAGGAGAAACCAAATTTTTACAAAGTGGAAAAAGAGACGTCAATAAAAGAGTGGATTGCCACTAATAAGGATAAAAAAATAAGTTCAGACTTAAAAAGGGAGTTTGTAAAGGAATTATTGTGGCAAATTCGAATGAAAGGCATGAATGAAAATAATACTAAGCAGTATCGTTTAAAGAGAAATATTAAAAGGAGGTAGAGTTAGTGCTACCAAATTAAGGACTACCGATTGAATACACCTGATTTGTACAATGTCAATTTATTTTATGTGGTTTTATGAGTACACTCTAAAAAGAATACAAACACGGAAAAAACTCAATCAAGAATAACCAGACCGCAAAATTTTAAAATGGAATACAGAACAATGAACAAGAAAGAGCTTGCTATGGAATTAGATATTTCCAAGTCAACCCTTGCCCGAAGAATGAAAAAATTGAATCCTCTCTTTTTGGAACACATCAAAAACCGATCATTGCTTTTCGAAAATGAAATCAAATACATTCATGAAAATATTGAGTGGAGAACTCAGCTGCAAATTGACTCAGGAGAAAAACACCATTCTCAAAAATAAATTATCAACTAAAAAAGAACTAGAAAATGGAATGAGAACTATGTAATAAACCAATAACAGGAAAACGATCTGACAGTCGTTACTGTTCTGCTACTTGTAGAAATAAGGCATATCAAATGAGAACAAG
>JADGFH010001083.1 GCA_016743925.1 Labilibaculum sp. | reverse complement strand
TACTGAGGCAGGTTCTATTTATGAAGTCGATCCAATTTCAAATTTAATTACAGAGAAGGTTCAACATCTCAATGATTCAAAAAAAGAAACAATTCTAATAATAGATGATCTTGATCGAGTCGATCCTCAGCATATCTTCAGACTTTTAAATGTATTTTCAGCACATTTTGAGCAAGAATCTGAATTAAAAAACAAGTTTGGCTTTTCTAAAATTATCTTAGTCTGTGATATCGAAAATATTGAAGTGATTTATAGAAAGTTATATGGTGAAAATGTTGACTTTAACGGTTACATAGATAAATTTAGATCAGTTCAAACATTTTATTTGGAGAATGAAGAGAATTGGATTGCGAATTTTAAAAGTTTATTTAATACTGCCAGAGGTACAAGTCTTCATGGGCTCATGAGGCCAGATCATTTTGATGATTTTGCACATCATTTATTAAAAGATTTAGTCCAGTATGAATTCCTTAATTACAGGAAATTATTAAAAATTTCAAGACACTCTAATTTGCTCTCCGAATTAAGGAATATGAGAGTGAAGAGCGACAGGTATTATTTGATTGAATCCACAGTTGTATTCGCAGTTTATAAGTTGCTTTATTTCATATACGATGGGAATTATGACGAGATTATTAATGTTTTAGATAAATTATCTAATGTAACAGATACGACTTTATCAAATAGATCATGTGAAATTCATTTGAAAGGATTAATTCAGATATTACACTTAGAACAATACGGAGATAAGGATAATCAAGAATTGACTTTAGATATAAACATGCAAAAACTAAAGTACATTATTGTAAACAGTAGAATAGAGATTAAACAACCTGATATAAGAGTAATTTATAAAGATATTTATTGGCTCTGTCATAAAGCTTTTTCGATGATTCGAGATGTTACTTAATCCAAAAAATATTAATTTACTTGTAGAGTACTGAGTGTAATTTTTTGTAAAGTTAAATTCAAATTTCCTAACCAAAACAAAGAAGCTTATTACATCATTTGTAAATGTCGTCCAACAGAAAGGAAGTTACGTTCGACACTTGTAGGAGTTATCCAAAATATTGGAATTCCTATAATCGATCAGGAATTATGGGAAGATAAACTAAACGCATCTAAAAAAACGGTTCAGTTATCTCTATTTTGCTAATTCAATTTTTCAGCTACTAGGACTTAAGAACAGAACTTTATTGTACTAATCTAATAAAAAATCAAACCCTCCTCAATTTCGATTAGAAACCGGTTCATTCACTAATTAGGGAAAAATATCAGCATTTTACCTCTTCCGAAAATATTTATTCATTTATTTTACAAAAAAATATTATTTTTCACTATTATGTTGTAAGTCCTATTAAATATAGTGTTTCGACTTGTGATTGATGCTCTAATAAACAGGTTTAATTGCTTCTTTTTCTTGATGAATGAATTTTATGTTTGGGAATTAAAGAAATAATTCCATAACTTTAAGCAGCGAATCAACCGAATGATTTGTATCACAATAGATTCTAAAGTAAAATTGGATCTATACTATGCGCTCAAAATACTTCACAAGCCTAGGATCGAAGTATTTTACTTTTGCTGATATACTCCCACGATCCCGGTGGCTCGGGCATTTCGATGTTGGCAATATATACTTGAATGTTTTTAATTGTCTAATTATTAGCAAGTAAATGTAAATCAATTACAACAAATATTACTAATACTGCAACACATTAACTAAGGCTTACATAGAGGGTATGTTCAAAACTTTGTGTCACTGGCTATTTACCTGTTAATAACTATAATAATTACTCAAACTCAACTTCTAAAAGCTCTTAAGATAAGCTTT
>JADGFH010000307.1 GCA_016743925.1 Labilibaculum sp. | reverse complement strand
TTCTAAATGCGGTACACTTTACATTGTATATTGCATTTACTGTACTAGTTTATTTGTGGTTCTCGAAAAGTGTACTTAAATCGTACCACTTTTTTTATCTTATTTGGGTTCAATTTTAGAATAGGTTCAAAACCGAATTTTTAGATTAGAATAGGAATTCGGATTTGTTTGTTTTTTGGGTTCCGTTTTGGGTATACCCTATTTTGAACCCTTTTTCCATTTTTCTGATTTTGTTATTTTTTCGTGGATATATTCAACTTCATTTTTGAATAAGATTCTACCAGCAACTTGCTTTTTAAATTCTGGATCTAATTCTTCCATGTACCGCCAAAGGGTTGACCTATCGATTTTCATTTTGGCGGCTAGTACTTTTCTGCTCATTGTATCAAATACCATAGCTTTCGGATTTAAGGGTTTTACATTTAGGACAAATACAAGTCTCTTTTAAATCGTAGTTTAAATTGCAAGAATCGCACTCATACCATATTTCATGATTGGATAATTTTTCAGGGCTGTTCATTGGCTGTATTGTTTGGGATTAATTCAATGTATTTATCGTTGATTGTATTACCAGCTTTTATTTTACCATCGTACCAAAGCTTCCTAAGTACTGGGTCTATTTCTCTACCAAGCTCATTGACTAACTCTGTGTACATAACATGAGTTGGGAAACGCTTTGAATCTTCTTTTTCCTTAGTGATTCTCTCCAATGCTGCTATTACGATTTCTCTCATGTCACATGGATTAGTTTGGTTTCTTGATTATCTGTTTTCTTCTCGAACTCTTTAAGGAAGAATCTAGCGGCTGAGCCGTGATACATCTTTCGGGTACCATTAATTGTAACAACTATTGAAGTTTTTCGGCTGGGTATTCCTTTTATCTTTTTTCGACTTGGGTTTGTTGTCTTAGTGAGTTTTAACTCTTGGCCTAGTTCATTAATGATTTTTAGTATCTCTTTTTGCTTCTTGGTCTTTTTGGCTTTTCTGCTTTCTGATACTTTCATGTTGTATGCCTTATCTCTGCACTTTCGATTATCATTACAGTACTTAGCATCTTTTTTCAGGTGGGTAATATCCTTTCCACACACTTCACAATATTTTCTTTTAACCGTGGTCGCTACCTCGACACGGTTGCCGCTAACAATACATGCGGCAAGTGTACCCTGTTTTTTCTGCGTGTTTTTATCTGGTGAGAAATTTGAGGATTCAATAACACTTGAAAACTCATTGATTAGCTTTTGCTTAAGAAGCTCTTTAATGTCGTATTTGGCATACTTTTGGATTAGTTTTTCAAAACTGATTTTGTTTTGATTTCTGGCTTTTCTAGCCATCCTTTGCTCTCCCCACCACTTAGGATTTCGCCAGTTTAAAAACTTTTTCTTTTGGTAATCAGGTAGTTTATTGGTGTTTGGTAGGGCTTTCCAATCTAAATAAATGCTTTCGGAAACCGATTTTAATAGTTTCTTTTCAAACAATTCAATTAGTTTGTTTTTGTCTGTTAGGTCTTTAAGGTTTGCAATTCCTAATCTTTTGATCAATCGCATTCGCCTAAATCTTAACTCATACCTAACAATCTCGCTTGTGCTTTCTAGGCTAGCTTGTTGTTTTTTATCGTAGCTTTTAACCGTGGTATCCTCTGTAATAAACTGCTTCCCGATTAAGCTATTTCCATCATCGCTCATGCATTTTTCAATTTCACCAGATCGGTAAATAATTGAATTGTAGAAACTTTTAGCAGTTAAGTGTTTTTCTGGAATGGTAAGATTTAAGCCAAATTCAAAACTTTTTAGAATGGCATTATCTGGTATAACCCCGAAGTCTTCTAAATCTTCTACGGCTTCAATAAAATTTGAGAAAGTAAAACGATTACCATTATTACCACCTGCATTGAAGAATCTATGAATTGAACCTTTAACAAAGCATTGCCCTGAAAGAGTGTGAACAAAATCTAAACCTTTGTATTGTGCTATTTCGCTACTAGTCTGAATTACATTATCATGCTTATCTAGCTCATCTGCAATTTTAAACTGAAACTGTAATCGGGAATCAGATTTCCAAAGCTTAAAATCAAAATTAGATAGATGTATGTTAATGTAATCGATCAACGGTGAGAGGATGTATTTTCTAAGAGAAAAAAGTGCGGCATGCGTACCCAGTATATCTGCGTTTTCACTTGTTTAATTTGAGCAGATCAAACAATTCCGCACCTTTAAAAAAGTGCGGCAAACGTACCCTAGTTTCCTGCGTTATTCTAGCTGAACATACGACAATAGCTGAGTTTTAATAGATTCTAACAAATCTCTTATCCCTACTTCAATACCTTCCTTAAAAGCTTCGTTTTCAGTAAACCTTGGATTAAGATTTTGTAAATTTAAATCATAGAATTGCTCTACAACTCCATTAATATCTAGACCAGATATCATGCTTGCATCTTCTGTCATTTTATCTTTCAAGTAAGTTTCTAAATCTTCTAGCTCTGATCTTCTGGCTTGAAATTCCTTTGAGAATTTTCTGTAAACCGTTCTTTGTAAAGAATGATTTTTACGATCAACCGACTTATTGAAATAATCTAATTCACATTCCTTAAGCTGTTTTTTTCTTTGAAGGAAGTAGTCTTTCATGTTTTTGTAGTTTTTAGTAATTTTATTTTATTCTGGAAAACCTCTAGAAAAGAAGCTCACATGTGATTTAAAAGGAACAGTTTTGCAAGCTCATGACCACAAAACCTTTTGCAATACCAAAGCTTCCTCCTTTAAAAATATAGGTGACCTTCTTTTCACAAACTCTACCTGTGAATGATTGAATTGAGATGCAATATTCAGCTAGTATCAGAATATCTCCAACATTAAAGCCTCTATCGTTTTTTCGAACTTCAAAAGTCTTGGTTCCCTTAACCACTTCCTCAAAATATTCAGGTAAAATTTTTAATAGATGTTTCATACTTTTACTGTTTTAGGAGCAACACAAAAAGCCTGAGCAATTAAACAGACAAGCAACATTATAACTTGATGGGTTGCGCCAATACAAACGCATACAAACGCAACAACAGCAAGTAGTATAAAAATCAATCGAAAGGCTTTAGTAATCTTGCTTCCCATCCTCTTTCATTTTTTCAAATTCGCTAACAATTTCTTTTACAAATTGAATTTTTGGAATTTTCCAGCCTTTTCCGAATGGCTCTGCCAAAATCTTTTTTGTTTTATTTTTGGTCATAATCCTGTTGGTAACAGTTTTATGATGAACTCCAAGAAATTCTGCACATTGCTGAACACTTAACATACAATTGTTTGCATCGAACAAAGCAGAGCCTATAAAGCTTGCTTCAATAAATTCACTTTTATTCATTTTTAGATTTTTAAAGGTTAGAATATAAAATACCACTCACCAAAAGAGTGATTATTGCAGATAAAGGACACCCAGTTATTAAACAACTGATAAAAGCCACTTTAGCAGATACATAACTAATTTTAATAGTTTGCTTTTTCATATATGGTTTTAATTATTTGATTCTTTTAATTTCGAAACCACCGCCTAGTAAGGTATTTGTAGTAAATTCCTTTCCTGTGTTCTTACTAACCGTACGCATGATTTGACGTAATTTTGCTTTTTCTCCTTTTCCGTTTTCAACTTTAAACTGACACGTTTCACCTGTATCAAACTGGGCTAGTGTTTCTGTCCATTGGGGCGACATTTTTAATTTTTCATTTACCATAGCAGATAATTTTATATATTTACAATTACATGTGTTATTGATGACAAATATATAGATAATTATCATGACTAAGCAAATCATTGTAGATAATAATCATGACTGACAAAGAAAAAATAATCAAATATCTTGATAATAAGGGAGTAAGTAAGAATAAATTTTATAAGAAAACTGGTTTCTCTGTTGGCTTTCTAGATAGCGGAAGCAGTTTAGGTGTTGATAAGTTGAGAATTATCATAGATAATTATCCTGATTTTAATCCTTCATGGTTGCTCTCTAGAGGCAAAGAGGAAATGCTACTTTCTGGGAATAAAATTGAAAAACCTGTATCTGGTGTAATTGGGGAGTGCCAGGAATGCGAAAAATTGAAAGAGAAAATTTCTATGCTCGAGCAACAACTACTCGAAAGCAAGAATGAAACAATAAGGGCCTATCAAAGTAACGAGAATAACAACAATAATAAAGAGGAAAGTAAAGGGCGCAACTCAGCGTAATTTATAATAAAAGTCTGCTAAAGTAGCTTTAATACTTTATTTAACATTTAGAAAAAATTATTAATAAATAAAAAAGAGAGCCATTAAGCTCTCTTTTCTGTTTATGGATTTCTCTGTTGGTAATCTTGCATCAATTCATCAAAAGTTGCAAGGGCACTTTTCCAATACTTGTAAATATATATTTTTCCGTGGTCGAAAGCTTCGCCAACTTTAGGAATATAGATTTTAACAATTCCATAGTTTACTAAATAGTTGTTGTTGGGCTTGATATCTGGCTCAGGACTTACATGTGAAAACATGTTTTGAGGCGATGAAGGTTCAACAGTTGGCATACTGGAACCAAAGCGCAAATAATGACATTTCCCCCTCTCTAATCCATTCAGCTGTGTATCAAGCGTTTTAACACTTACAAAGTGAGTTTGTTTAGGCAAACTACTTCCGTCGGTGTGTCCTCCTGTTCTAGTGGCTTTTATCACCTTATTTCCTCCTACTGGATTTGCAACAAAAATAAGATTTCCAGTATCATGATTGAAAATTGCTTTGAAATCAAAGTCAAAATCTTGCAAGTATCTTAAAGTGTAATAATTGGAAGTCATGCCACCAACAGAACTAAGTGTTTTAACTCCGTTCAAATCAATGTATTCAACCCCGTAGCCATCTACAGCAGGTGCACCGCTTGATTCCTCAGAAACAGCAGCTTTCCAATATTTCCAAACTGTTACAAATTGCTCTAACCATCCATCAGTATTGATTGGCTTTTTAGCTCTAATTTGAGCAATGCAAATCTTTTGATCTACTTGTGTAGGCTTGTATTTGATTGGTGAACCATCAGACTCAAAAACATATTCACAAACAACATTTTCCAAATCCGTACCGTGAACATGAGCAATAATACCAAAATGAATAAATTCAGGATTTCCAGTAAAAGCGGAAACAGGCAAATTCACAGAACCTAATTTTAAATATCCAATTTGTCCAGAACTGGCAATTTCAATCGGGATTTGCAAAAAGCCATTTTCATCTGCACCTCTAGGAGTTACTTTTATGAAAGTCTTATCATTGAAATCAAAATCAAGCTGAAAGTCTTTTTTGATTGTGTAATTGTGTCTGATTGGATTTAAAGCAGCAGGGACAGTAAGAACAACACCGTTTTTCTCAATCGTGTAATTATCAATTTGAACGGCTGTTTGTTCTTCTGGCGTAGGGAATTGAGCCTCTAATTTACCTTCTGAATTGAATTTAATAGTCGTTCCATCTGGTTGTGTGTAGCTGTGTTCGTGGCTTGCTGCCTCAGGTGTAAATCTTTCCTCAACTGGTGCAAGTGCTTTTTTCCAATATTTATGGATTGTAAAATCTTCCTCTCTTGGATTTGAGTTATCGCTCGGAATTAATGCAGATACTTGCATAGTAATCATTGAGGTATCAATACTCAACGGCTCAACATCATTAATACCTCCATCGTCTCTTTTTCCTATTTGTTTAGTGTTTACAATGTCCTCTGTATTTCGGATATATGCTTGAATAGTCCAGTTTACACGCTTTCCTTTACCTCCATTATCGAACCTGTCAAAATACAAATCATAGCTTTGTAAAGTCATGTATTTTACAACTCCATTAAAAGAAATTGGAACCGTTCGAACTCCGCCAACAGGAGCTAAAACAAAGTGATCGGTATCGAATTTCATTGTATAATCGAAATCTTCCAGAATACGAGTATTAACGGAATGACTTATAAAAGAACTCGGAACCTGCAATTTTAAGTGGTCATCTTGAAAGATGCTTACAGCATCAGCATGCAATTGATTTTCTTTACACATCAGTTTGAAAGACACATAGCTACTGTTTGCATCAGTAAGGTAAAAAGCCGCGCCACTCTTTACTTGTGGATCGTAAGAAGCGTCTAAAACCTTGACAGTAGAACCAGACGGAATTGTATTTTTTGCCGTTGTCATTTGTTGATAAGTTCCAAACTGCCAGTATTGAGGCTCAAAAGGGGTTGGTATTTCAGCGGGTAACTGGTGTTTTTCGTAGTGCTTAAAAACCTTTGTTTTTTCATTATCGATAGTCTTGTCAGCTCCTAGAACTACATGAACAGAAGAAAGCAGTAAATATTCACCTTCTAAATTTGGTAGACTAGTGATAACTTTACTTTTAAATTTCTTCGCTGCAAAACAGATTGGGGATGGTTTGCTATGATAATCTTTAATTTCCATGTAAAAATTTAAAATAAAATCTTCTCCAAATTGATCACACCAAGACGTGAAAAGCTCGACACTTAGGTCTAACTTTGGAAATGTTGAATATCTATTTTCCCCAAGATAAGAAGATCGAAGAATCGCAATATCAGTAACTCCCCAATCTATATAGGCGCGTGTCCCAATACTTACGAATTTAAAATCAATCTCATTTGTGATAGATACTCGTAACCCCAAATTAACACCTTCCAATGAAGTGATTAGTTTGTTCTCATTTTCTACAATTGTAATGTTATCAACTGCAACAGCTTCACCGCCTCCTGTATTTGGCTTTTTAATTCTCATCTTTTATAATTTTTTTTGTGAATACATTGTAAACTTTATCGCATGAATTGTAGCGGTTTTTCTCGCATTGAGCATCACCACCACGGACCACCTGTATAACCATAGAACTATCGTACTCACTCATAATTCCACCTCTAGC
>JADGFH010000306.1 GCA_016743925.1 Labilibaculum sp. | reverse complement strand
ATTTCATCCTGCGGAGTTAGCTTTAGGAGCACAATCTAAGTTTTATGCAAGATCGATTGATACAAATATAAAATTGACAACAGCTTTAATTTTGGCAGGATCGAAGCACAGGGGAACTTCTATTATTGAGGTGCTTCAAAATTGTGTGATTTACAATGATGGGGCTCATACTTTAATTACAGATAGAGAAACGAAAGATGATTTCCAATTGGTTCTACATCATGGAGAAAGAATGATCTTTGGTAAAGAGAAGAATAAAGGATTAATATTGGGTGGTAATGGTAAATTAGTTGTTGTTACTATTGGTGAGCACGGAATTGGTGAGCAGGATATCATGATTCATGATGCCCATAATCCAGATCCACATATGCATTGGTTGTTGTCCAATATGACAGCTCCAGAGTATCCTGTAGCTCTAGGTGTTATTCGAGATGTTGCAGCTCTTTCCTATGAAGAGAAAATGGTTCAGCAGATTAAAGATGTTCAGGCTCAATCGACAATTAAATGTATGGATGATGTGATGAATAGCGGTGATACTTGGGTCGTTGAATAAAGAGTTTTCAATCAAGAATTAAAATGAAATATAAAAAGAGGAAGCGAAGCGTTTCCTCTTTTATTTTACACTTATTTTTCATTAATTTCGCCCGAAATTATCGGGTGAAAAGATTTGATTGCCCTTGCGATTTGAAAAGAGGAAATGTTTGCCAAAAGGTAGATCTCGAATCAGATAATTGTATTATTTTGTACGACTAGAATACACACAACAAACACAAAGAATATGGATGAAGTTTCAATCTCCAAAATATATAAACGTAAAAAGAGCGATAGGGATATTTTTCAGGAATTAATGCCTTTCAAAGTAAAGGAAATTCTATTAATTGCCACCTATTACGATGCTTATACAATTGTTAGAGAAGGTCAGTTTTCGGATAAAATTGTTGGAGAATATCTACAGTTGAATCTTTATGCAGCTCCTCGTTTTACAAGTGTTGCAACAAACGAAGAAGCAAAACAAGAATTAGAAAAAAGGAATTTTGATGTTGTTATAATAATGGCTGGTTTGGATAAGGAATCTCCTTTACAATTAAGTCAGGAAATTAAAACGGTTCAACCAGATATTCCAGTTTTGGTTTTGGTGAACAACAATAGTGATTTAGCTTATTTTGATCGTGCTGCAGATAAAGTAAAGAACAATATCGATCGTGTTTTTGTTTGGAATGGCTCTACCAAAATCTTTATGGCCATGACCAAATATGTTGAGGATAATTTGAATTTGAAGCCTGACACAAAAAGTGGAGATGTTCGAGTAATCCTTTTGGTGGAAGATTCCGTGAAATATTATTCAAGATATTTGCCCTTATTGTATACATCGGTAATGACCCAAACTCAGAAGGTGATTGATGATGAAGGGGATATTGATGAAATGCATAAGATTTTAAAAATGAGAGCTAGGCCAAAAGTTATTTTGGTTAGCACTTATGAAGATGCTGTGGAAATTTTGGATAAATATCTGGAAAATTTACTTTGTGTAATTTCTGATGTTCGATTTGCAAGAAATGGAAAATTGGATGATGATTCAGGTGTTGATTTGATTAAGTACGTGCAAGAGAAAAACATGAAAATTCCATGTTTAATGCAATCTCATGATACAGATAATGCTATTCGTGCCATGCAAGTTGATGCGGATTTCATTAATAAGAACAGTGATACCTTAGCGCTTGATATTTACAATTTCATTTATACAAAGCTTGGTTTTGGAGACTTTGTTTTCAGAAATCAAAGTGGAACGAAGGTTGCCATGGCGAAATCGATGGAAGAGTTTGAGGAGAAGCTGAAATATGTGCCAGACGAATCACTTCTTTATCATTCCAAACGAAATGGAATATCGACTTGGTTAATGGCTCGTGGAGAAATTAATGTTGCTAAAAAGTTAAGAAGATATCAGATTGAAGATTTTAAATCAGTAAAAGATCTTCGGAAGTTTTGTTTGGATGTATTTGAAGCCTCTCGAATAAAGCAATTGCGAGGAAGAATTATAAAATTTAAACCGAATCTTGTTAATTCGAACCATTATGTTGTTCGTTTAGGTCGAGGATCTTTAGGAGGAAAAGGTCGAGGATTGGCTTTCTTGAGTAATTTCATTGAGAATATCTACTTCTCAAAATTAATTAAAGACATTAATATTTCGATTCCGAAGACAGCAATTATTGGAGTTGATGAATACGATAATTTTATCGAGAAAAATAATCTTCACGACAAGATTTATCTTGATAAAAATTATAAAAAAGTAAGAGATTTATTTGCAAAAGGAGAGTTGTCAGATAAATTACAAGATCGATTAAGACGATACCTTGAGGAGATGACTTGTCCAATAGCAGTACGTTCATCTGGTTTGTTTGAAGATTCTTTAATGCAACCATTTGCAGGAGTTTATGCAACTTATTTGCTGCCAAATAATCATCCGGATATTGAAGAGAGATTTAGACAGTTGGTAACTGCAGTTAAGTTAATTTATGCTTCTATTTTCACACCTGAGGCTCAATCTTACTTTAGTGCGGTAGATTATAAGATTGAAGAAGAGAAGATGGCTGTTATTATCCAAGAAGTGGTTGGACAGGAATCTAATGGAAGGTTTTATCCTAATATTAGTGGGGTAGCACAATCGTACAATTATTATCCTTTTTCATATATGAAACCAGAGGATGGTTTTGCAGTTATTGCCATTGGATTGGGAAAATATGTTGTAGGAGGAGAGAAGACACACCGTTTTTGTCCTGAACATCCAAAATTGCAGTTGGCTTCTATCGAGGATCAAATGAAAGATTCGCAAAAATATTTTTACGGAATCGATATGCAAAAAGAAGATATTGATTTGGTAAAGGATGGGGAAGATGCCGTAACATTAAAATATCAATTATCGGATGCTGAGGAGGATGGTAACCTTTTGCACTGTGCATCGGTTTACGATTTTCAGAATGATAGATTGGAGCCAGATTTGAATTTACGTGGACCTCGAGTTGTAAATTTTGCAAATATTCTAAAATACAATCAAGTACCAATCGCACATGCATTAAGTACTTTGCTTAATATATTTAAACAAGCGATGGGAGCTCCGGTTGAAATAGAGTTCGCTGTCGATCTTTCAAAAGGGAAAAATAACTTACCTACTTTCCAATTATTGCAGATAAAGCCTTTGATTAGACAAGAGATGAGTATCGATATTGATATGAGTAAAGTCAATAAAGATAAATTGTTGTTGTTGGCGAGCAAAGGAATGGGGAATGGTAAGGTTGATCATATTCGTGATGTTGTTTATATGGACCTTGATAAGTTTGATCGAATCAAGACAGAAGAAATGGCTCTGGAAATGGAAAAATTAAACCAGAAAATGAAAGAGCAAGATCGTGAATACGTTCTAATTGGTCCTGGTCGTTGGGGAACAAAAGATAAGTTTACTGGTATTCCTGTACTTTGGTCTCAAATTTCAAATGCTAAGATAATCGTAGAGCAAGGATTGGAAGATTTCCCATTAGATGCATCACTTGGATCTCATTTTTTCCATAATGTAACTTCAATGAATGTTGGGTACTTTTCTGTTAGAAGTAATACGGAGCAGAGTTTTGTGAATCTGGAAATGTTATCGAAACAGAAGGTGGAAGAACAAATTCATTATTTCAAACACATCCGCTTTGAAGAGCCATTAGAGATTCTTATGGATGGTAAAAAACAAACTAGTGTAATTAGTTTCAAATAATAAAAAGGAGGCTGTAAGCCTCCTTTTTTATGGCAAAACAAAAGGCAGTTCAGATGAACTGCCTTTTATTATATATTTCGATTGGTATTTATTCTTGAAAAGAAGATACACCAGCAGTTTCCATCTTACGATCAACCTTTTTCACTAAACCTTGGATTACTTTACCAGGACCAACTTCAGTAAATGAAGTAGCACCATCAGCAATCATATTTACCATTGTTTGAGTGAAGCGAACAGGAGCAGTTAATTGAGCTACCAAGTTCTTTTTGATCTCAGCAGAATCAGTCATTGGTTTTGCGTTTACGTTTTGGTAAACAGGACAAATTGGTGCAGAGAAATTAGTTGCTTCAATTGCAGCTTCTAATTCAACACGAGCAGGCTCCATTAATGGAGAATGGAAAGCACCACCAACTTTTAATGGTAAAGCTCTTTTTGCACCAGCTTCTTTTAACTTTTCACAAGCAATTTCGATTCCTTTCATGCTACCAGAAATAACCAATTGACCTGGGCAGTTAAAGTTTGCAGGAACTACAACTTCTTCAATTTCCTCACATACTCTTACAACAGTCTCATCATCTAAACCGATAATAGCAGCCATTGTTGATGGCTCTGCTTCACAAGCTTTTTGCATTGCCATAGCACGTTGAGAAACTAATTTAACTCCATCTTCGAAAGATAATGCTCCATTAGCAACCAAAGCAGAAAATTCACCTAAAGAGTGACCTGCTACCATTTCTGGCTTAAAATCATCACCTAATGTTTTCGCTAAAATAACAGAGTGCAAGAAAATTGCAGGCTGAGTCACTTTAGTTTGACGCAAATCTTCGTCAGTTCCTTCAAACATTAAATCAGTAATGCGGAAACCTAAAATATCATTCGCTTTTTCGAATAGCTCTTTTGCAAGCTCCGAATTTTCGTATAGGTCTTTACCCATACCAACAAATTGGGCTCCTTGCCCTGGAAATACATATGCTTTCATATTCTTCTTCAATTATCAATTTTCAATTCAAAAATAAGTAATGAATTGATTATCATGCTAAGATTTAAAATATTCAGGCCACAAAGATATCTAATCAATTAACAACGTGCAATTTTGTAAACGAACATTGTGAATTGATACTAATCCTCGAATCAAGAATACTTTATTAGTTAGTAATTATTTTTTGTTGAGATTAAACGAATAAATTCTTCTCTTGTCGCTACTTTTTCAAATGCTCCAGTAAAATCAGAAGTTGTTGTAATTGCGTTCTGTTTTTGAATTCCACGCATCGACATACACATGTGTTGCGCTTCAATAACTACAGCGACACCAAGTGGATTAAGCGTATCTTGAATACAATCTTTAATTTGAGTTGTTAAACGTTCTTGTACTTGCAATCGGCGAGCAAAGGTATCAACAACTCGAGCAATTTTACTCAAGCCAGTAATTGTTCCATTAGGAATGTATGCTACGTGTGCTCTACCAACAAAAGGAAGCATATGGTGCTCACACATAGAATATACCTCAATATCTTTTACAATTACCATTTGACGATAATCTTCCTTAAACATTGCTGATTTTAAAATTTCCGCAGGATTTCCATTATAACCTTGTGTTAAAAATTGCATTGCTTTTGCAACTCGTAAAGGTGTTTTTAAAAGACCTTCACGTTCGGCATCTTCGCCTAATAATTCAAGTACTTTTTTATAATGAAACATTAACTGTTCTGTAGTTTCCTGATCGTATTTTTCTATTTTTGCAAAACCTTTATGATTGTCTCCGTTGGTTGAAAATTCCATCTGTGTTGTCTGTTTAAATTTAAGTCGGCATTTCGACTTGCAAAATAAGTATAAATTTCACCTATATAACAAACTTTTCGAAGCTTTTGTTTAGCCTAAGTTCTTGCATCAATGGAGATTTTAATAATTGCCGGTTCTTTTTCAACCATGCAAAATTTTATTAGTCAACTGGTTTTAGTTGAATATTTGGGAAAGAATTACGCTCGATTCAAGTATCAGGAAAAAGAATTGGATGTGCTGATTACTGGAACAGGAGGTAGCGTTTCGTCTTATCATCTAAGTAAATCATTGAATACAAAAAAATACGATTTTGTGATTCATCTTGGTCGATGCTTTTCTTTAAAAGATAAATTGGAACCTGGTATTGTTGCTAGTGTTATTGATGATTATTTTGGTGATTTAGGTTTTGAATCGGAGGATCAGTTTTCTTCTATTTTCGATTTGGAAATACAGAATAAAAATGAATTTCCATTTTCGAACGGAATATTAGAGAACAATTTAGTTTTACCAGAATTTCAATCGGAATATCGAAAAGTTAGTGGAATTAGTTGCAATACGATCCCTAAAAGCCTTTTTAGTATTGCTGATATGTATGTCAAAAATCATCCGGATGTAATAAGCAGAGACGGCGCTAGTGTCTTGTATGCATGTCTAGAAGAGAAATTGAAATTGATTCAATTGTTTTATGTTGTTGATCGAATTGAAAATGCAAGTGACAGCTACAAAATTGAAGAAGATGAGATTTCAAAATTAACGGAAGCTTTACAGCTAACTTTAAGCGAAATGTTTAAATTGAATTGAAGCGAAGTAGAATTGCTTTTTTATAGTAAATAGCTTGGAATACTCCTCGTGCCAGCATAAAACTTAACATGGCTATCCATAACCCATGGTTTTGATAGTAATCGCTAAGGATATAATAAAAAGGAATAAAAACGAAAAGAGTTGCAGCCATCATTGTCTTTCGCATGTAAACTGAAGCTGTAGCGCCAATAAAAATTCCATCCATAAGAAAGGAAGTAAAACTTAAAATTGGCAATAGAATAATCCATTTTAAATAAGCTTGTGCTTCTAATATTGTTGCTTCATTATTTGTTAAGATCGATAAGACTAAGTTACTGGTAGTGCCATAAAAAACGGTAAATGCCAAGCTGATTCCAATTCCCCATAAAAATAGTAAGCGAATTACTCTTTTTAGTCCGTTTTTATTATTTGCACCAATAAACTTCCCAACAAGTGCTTCTGCAGCAAAGGCAAATCCATCCATGAAGTAAGAAAAAATGAATAAAAATTGAAGCAGTAAGGAATTAACAGCCAGTATTGTTTTGTTGGCACTTGCCGATTCCGTTGTGAA
>JADGFH010001082.1 GCA_016743925.1 Labilibaculum sp. | reverse complement strand
CAGGCTTTACTTAGCGCTTTATTTTTTGTATTTTAAAGGGTACTCTGTATTTGAAAAAAAAAGGAGAAGTAAGAATCGAAAATGAAAACTCAATTGGTATTTCCAATTAAAGGTTCTAAAAAAAACCTTCTGTAAGTAGAAAATTTAAACCTTTATATTCAAAATTATGCCTATTCGTAAATTAAAAGAGTATTTAGATGAGCGACAGATTAAATATGTATCGATTCGGCATTCATCGGCTTACACTGCGCAGCAAATTGCTGCGTCGGCCCATATACCTGGTAAAATGCTCGCTAAAACGGTAATGGTTAAAGTTGATGAAAGAATGTGCATGGCTGTGTTACCAGCTTCCTATTTAATTGACTTTGATATGTTAAAACAAATGCTTGGATGTAAAAAAGTAGAGCTTGCGCAAGAGCAAGAGTTCAAAGATATATTCCCTCAATGTGAAGTAGGGGCAATGCCTCCATTTGGTAATTTATATAACTTGGAGGTTTATGTTTCCGAAAGTTTAGTAGAAGATGATGATATCGTATTCAATGCAGGGACGCATACTGAATTAATAATGCTTTCGTATGATGATTACCACAATTGCGTGGATCCAGTAGTATTAAAATTTACACATAAAACTTACGCATGACCTATTAAATAAGAAATGAAACAAACTTTTAATTCTATTTTCGATTCTTACTTCTTTTTTTCTTTTTGATAGTTTTCAATAATTCCTTCACACAACCAATCGGCAAGTGCTTGTCGGTTGTCTGCTTTGGTAAAACGTAACTGATCTCGATAATTGTTTATATTGCCTAGTTCCACAAAAACAGATGGCGGTGTAGTTGTTTGTAGCATGTATAATCTTCGCGTACCAACTGTTCCTGTGTATTTCCTATTCGGCTGAAAACGGGCATATTTGTCTTTCATTTTCTGCTGTAATGCATAAGCTAAATTCTTACCTTTTTTACTTGCGGAATGATGATAAAAATAAACATCAGTTCTGTTTTTTTTACTTCTTGAATCGAGGTGAAGTATAATTAATCGCTGATAAGTGGATTTAGCTTCTTTACGTGCTAAAATATTAATGGCAGCAGCTCTTTGCCTTAATCTAGGCGTATGTTTTCTGGGAATTGCCTGTGATGGATAACATCTTTCATCCTTATCGGGTTTTAGGAAAGCAGCTTCACGAATACCATCATTAGGATCTTGAATGATAAAGTGAACTTTAGCTCCATGCGAAATAAGCTCTTTTCCCATTCTTAATACAATATCGTAAGCATATTCATCTTCCGTAATTTTATGACCGGAAATCTTACCTACGGCACCAGGATCAGGACCACCATGTCCAGCTACTAAGTGAATAACTGCGCCTTTCATACTATTGTCAATTTGCTTTACATTTTCATGCTTGCTCCCCAAAATAGAGAGTTTATGCATGGTAAAACGAAGCGGTAATTTATACTTTTTACCTGCAATTAATTGTCCATTTTTAGTGAAACGGCCAATGTTTAATTCTTTAAATTTCGCAAGATCTTTTGCAGGTGATATGTGGTTTCTTGAAAGGAAGGAATTAAATCCTTCTCCATTTTTCACAGTTCCCCATTCGTAATTTTGTTGTGCGATTATTGTAAAAGGAGAGAATAGAAATATTGCAAGTAGCAGGTAAATATATCGATACATGTAACGCTTTCATTTTTATTATTTAATAAAAATAATCAAATAGTTAAGAACATGCGATTCATTAGGTCCGAATTTGAATTATTCTATGATGATTGATTTTGTATCTACAGCATAAGAGGTAAAGATTCCAAACCCATTGGTTACATTTGTGTGGAGTTTAAC
>JADGFH010000305.1 GCA_016743925.1 Labilibaculum sp. | reverse complement strand
TACTAACGATCACTAAATTATACTTATCCAACTTCTTCAATAAATTGAAATAACTCTCGATGGATGCATTTTTCTCAATCTGAAAAAAATCAATATCTGCATATCTTCCCATGTACTCCTGAAACCTATTTCGAATAGGAACACCCATTGCAACTGATGCAATCTTTAATGTATCCAATCTCTTTAATGGAATCAAATTATCATCGTTCTTCACCAATGTGATTGCATTCTCAATTAATTTCCTTCTTAAAAGAAAACCATCTTGAGTATTTAAGCCAGACCACAAACGGTTCATCTCAATTGGCTTATAATTTACTAAATTCAACCAGTGCTTGGCTTTTAATATTTTTAAGCATTTCTCATCAACCTCTTTTTGCGAAAGCTCTCCATTTTGAATTGCAAACTTAATCTCTTTAATCGCCTTTGCAACATCTTCGGTAAACAGAAGTACATCGTTACCCGCAACTAATGCCTTTGCATCTACTATACCTTTAGAATAGAACTTACTCACCCCTTTCATGTTCAAAGCATCAGTAAATACAATACCTTTAAAGCCCATTTCTTCTTTTAACAAATCAGAAACAATTGGCTTGGATAAGGTTGCGACTTTTTGAACTGAATCGAGTGCAGGAATATTTAAATGAGAAACCATGATTCCTCCTAAACCATTCTCAATTAACAATCGAAATGGGAATAACTCAATTGAATCTAATCGTGCTCTATGATGATCCACCAAAGGAAGTTCAAAATGTGAATCTGTTTCAGTATCTCCATGTCCTGGAAAATGTTTACCTACCGCAACAATACCAGAATTTTGCATCCCCGTAGCAAATGCATGAGATTTATTGCTGACATTAAAACGATCTTCACCAAATGAGCGACTGTTAATTACAGGGTTAAGTGCATTATTATTAACATCCATTACAGGAGAAAAATTAACGTGAACTCCTAATCTTTTACATTCTTTCCCAATCTGCTTTCCCAATTGAAAAATCAACTCATTATCCTGAATTGCACCTAAAGTTATTTGTCTAGGATAGCGCACTGTCTGCTTCAATCTAGTACCAAGGCCTTTTTCAGCATCCATTCCAATCCAAAGTGGAACCTTAGCCAAGCTTTGGTATTTATTAGCCAATTCAGCTTGTTTTCCGGGTGTCCCTTGAAAGAAGATAATCCCACCAATTTGATACTCTCCTACCAACTTGGCAATCTTATCTGTCTCTACCTTGCCTTTATTGGAGTATGCTGCAACCATAAATAATTGAGCAATCCTCTCATCCTCATCCAAAGTAGATAAAATTGAATCTGCCCATTGATTGTTTTCACTTAACCGGTCAATCAATCTGTTTTCTTCAACAGAAATACGTTGAGCTGAAACTAAAAAACTACTAAAAAGAGAAATAAAGATTAAAAATAATCTATAATGAGAGTATATGTGAGTCATAATAAAAGTTGTCCCTTCGCATAAAATTTGTGCGTAGAACAAAATTATAAATCCCTTGTCAATAAAGAGAATTATTCATCACTTTAAATGAAAGATTGATAAATAAATTAGAGCTGATTTTTGAAGAAAAAGAAAAAGGGGCAATGCCCCTTTTCTATTACTTACAACTAAAACCATACTAAAAACTTAGAATGAACTGAAAACACACTAAGCCTAATATGCTAAACTAAGGTACTT
This sequence comes from Labilibaculum sp., assembly GCA_016743925.1. Classification (GTDB taxonomy): domain Bacteria; phylum Bacteroidota; class Bacteroidia; order Bacteroidales; family Marinifilaceae; genus Labilibaculum. Next base: position 5,212 of record JADGFH010000305.1, on the reverse strand, counting down.
CTACCTTTTGACTACAAGAGTAAATTTATCTCAAGATGATTTAAAAAACAAGTGTCAAGTCTGCCAACTTCATCACACTGAACATAAATAAAACTACACATCTTCCTGATTACACGCAGATAAGAACTTCTTGACATATTACATTATTTTTTGTCGTTTTGAAAAATCCAGAAAATACACTAAATTAAAAAAGAGCGCGATACGCTATTCAATTTCTAATTCAAACCCTCTCCTATGAAACATCTCCTACTTTTAATTCTAACAATTTCATTAAGCACTAAGTTGTTTGCACAACAGTCTGAGAATATTAATTTGATTACTGATGATAGTGGAAATCTAAAATTTGAAACAACTTATCAGCAGAAACAAATTGAGTCAACTCAAATTTTAAATTGGTTAAACGCTCTTCCTAATAATGTAATTGGTGAAATAGTATATTCTAACCCAAAAGTCGGAGATCTGAAATACAAAGCTTCCGTACCCATTTTCTTAAGTGAAAGTGAGTCCGTTTATCAAACCAAAATGCACTTCACTATACTCGTTCACGATAATTCTCGAATTGAACTAACAAATATATATTACAAAAGCGTTCCTGAATATGGCAAACAAGGAACTCCTTCTATGATATCCTATCCTTCTGATTGGTTCTCTAAAAGTAAGTTGTATAAAAAATCAGGTAAAACACGTTGGCTAAATCAGATCTTAAAAGACAACACAATCAAGATGGCAAGCAAGCTATTGCAGAGCAGTGAGAGATTCTCCAAATAGAGCAATATTTTACTTTTCTTGGCGAAGTGATTGAACGCTGTCTATTATTTCTTTTGCGGCTTTTTCAATTTCGATCTTAGTAGTATATCTACCAACGGAAAAGCGAATGGTTCCCATTGCATATTCCATAGGAACTTTCATCGCTTTTAAGGTAGCTGATATGCTTATGGAATCTGTATGACAAGCTGCTCCTGCTGATGCAGCAATATTTTTCATTCTTGATAAAATTTGATTTGCTTGTAGGTTTTTAAATGAGACACTTAATGTATTGGGCAAAGAAAAATCTGCATTCCCATTAAATTGAACCTCATCCAATTGCTCTAATTTTGTACGTAATTGTGAAATCAGTTCTTTTTCATCTTTCATTCTTTCAATTTCTCCTGAAACAGCTAGTTCAGCAGCTTTTCCCAATCCGACAGCTTCCAATACATTTTCTGTTCCCGCCCTCCTATTGCCTTCATGATCGGCGCCATGAATCAATTTTTGCAATTTAATTCCTTCACGAATATACGAGGCACCGATTCCTTTTGGTCCATATAACTTATGTCCTGCGATGGTCAATAAATCGACACCTAGCTCCTCAACATTAACAGGAACTTTCCCTACTGCCTGAGCGCAATCAGAATGGACAACAATACCATATTGTTTAGCTATTTTCGAAATCTCCGCAATTGGCTGAAGTGTACCTACCTCATTATTTGCATACATGATAGAAATTAAAATCGTATCAGGCCGAATTGCACTTTTAACATCTTTTACGGATACTCTACCAGTTCTGTCTACTGGAAGGTAAGTCACTTCAAATCCTTGGGTTTCTAGAAATTTACAGACTTCTATAATTGCTGGATGTTCTATTACAGAAGTAATAATATGCCTCCCCATATCTTGATTTGCAAAAGCATATCCTTTAAGCGCATAATTATTAGATTCACTCCCACCACTCGTAAATATCAAATCTTTCGATTGACAATTGAGCAATTGAGCAACTTGTTCTCTAGCCTTATCAACTGCATCTTTACTTTGCTGACCGTAAATATGAGAGCTAGAAGGATTGCCAAAAAAATCCCTTAAGTAAGGTAGCATCGCATCAGCAACTTCTGGTGCAACAGGTGTAGTAGCGTTGTAATCTAAATAAATAGGCAGCATATTGTTTTATTTTTCGAGGATTTTAAACTCCGTTCTTCGGTTTACACTTCGTCCTTTTTCTGTATCATTCTTAGCTATTGGCTGAGAGGCTCCATATCCTTTAAATTGCAATCGATCTTTATCAATTCCCGAAGCAATTAAGTAATCGCAAACAGCTTTGGCTCTTCTATTGGAAAGTGAAATATTATGGTCTTCACTTCCTGAATTATCCGTATGACCACCAATTTCAATTTTCCACACCTTATTTTTAAGTAGCAAATCGAGTAAATATTCTAATTCAATTTCTGATTTTGCTAATATCTCCCATGAATCCAACTCAAAAAAAACATTCCGAAGTACTATTTCTCTTCCTTTTTCAATCCTACTCAAGTTAATATCTAATATTTGAGGGTCTGTTTTTTTCTTTTGATCTAACATCTCAAAATGATCTGAATAGAACAAATAATCATCAGCTTTCGCAGAAAAAAGATAATCTCGGCCGGCTGGCAAACAAACTAAATAGTTGCCATTTTTTCGATCCGATTTAATCTGACTTATGGTATCCTTATTTTGCAAATCAATCAACATCAAGGAAGAATAAATTGGCTTCTTCGTTTTTGCATCCAACACCCTACCTTTCAGCCAAGAAACCGATGGAGGTTGAATTTCAATTGGCATATCGAAACTAAAAATATCCTTCCCTTTTCCCTCTAAACGATCAGAAGAAAAATACGCCTTATCTCCTTTCGCCGTTACAACCAAACCAATTTCATCGTGGTAAGTATTTATAGGATATCCCAAATTAACTGGTTCGCTCCATTTTTTATTTTCATCTAGTTCTGTTTTAAAAAGATCATAAGCTCCCATTCCTATTCTTCCATCCGATGAAAATACCAGATATTGATTTCCCGCATGAATAAAGGGCGACATTTCATTATTTGCTGAATTAATTGACAAATTTTGGGGTTGAGTCCATCGAGGATTGCCATCAGCTTGAATCTCGATTAATTTCGAATGCCAAATGTCCATTTTTCCTTTGCCCGATTTACGGTTACTAACAAAGTACAATTCTTGTCCATCAGCCGAAATACTTGGTTGTGCTTCCCAATCATTGGAGTTTATTGGCTTACCTAAATTTATTGGAGCAGACCATTCTGCACCTTCCTTTACTGAGTAGTAAATATCACATCTCCCGTAACCATCTGGACGACTGCAAGCCGTAAAATACATGTATTTACCATCGGCGGTTATACTCTGCGCACCTTCATTTTTTGTCGTATTTATAATTGGCGACAAAGGCTTAGATGGCATCCATACGCTATCTTGTTGGTAGGAATAGTAAAAATCTTCTTGCCTTTTAATTTTCACTTCCTTTTCTCCTTTAAGCAATCGAGTAAAAACTAATAATGCCTCATCAGCCGTAAGGCTTGGCCAATATTCATCAAAGTCCGAATTAACGTTTTCCCCCAAATTTTCTGGATTAAAATCGACAGGATTTGAAATGGCTTCTAAAGCAAACTGACAATTTTTTAGGTTTGATTTTGCTAAAGCTTTGTTTCGAGAAGAGATCTTTTGTATCGCTAAAAAATCCTCATACTTTACTTGTGCCTTTTCATATTTGCCAATTTTTAAATAAGCATTTCCTAAATTAAAATGAACATTCGAAAAAAAATCAGGATTGATTTCGATTGCTTTTTGATAGGCTTCAATTTCCTTTTCTGCATTCCCAATTTCATGCAGTACATCTGCTTTAAACAACCAAGCTTCAATAAACTTCGGACTTTTCTTTATCGCTTCGTCTAGGTGCTTTAAAGTTTCCTTATTATCCATTTGACGATAAGTCTGCGCAGCCGATTCATAAAGTGAAATCGCTTTTTTCGATTTAATGCTATATTTATTCTGCCCATTGGAAGTAAAACCAATCAACAAACAAAGAATCAATATAAAAGTATGTCGATACATTTTAAAGATTTATCGATGACAAATTTCAGAATAAACACAAGTTCGGCAAATATCTTTATTTTCTACTTGAGAAAATGGAATTTCTGGATTAAAAATTTCTTCTAGTAGTTCTTTTAAACCATCAACAAATTCTTCCTTAAATAATTTGTAATCGCCCACTCTTACCGCCTTTCCTCTTCCCTCTTTTTGGGAAAGGATACAGTCAAAACTATCGCTATAAAATTCTTTTAAGCTATAAATACCTGGAGATATTGGTAAACTTGGCTTAAAATTCTCATCGTAAAATAAACAATACAACAAGGTTTGGAATGCGGCTTTGTTTCTATTCTTTCCTTTCTTTTCGAAAAGAGAGGCTATATCTTTGAATACTAAATCAGCTTTACCCGTTTTGTAATCCAAAATTCGAATGGTATCACCCAATTGATCTACTCTATCAATCAATCCACTAATATTTACTAATTTATCCTGCTTTTCTCCTATCGGAACTTGAATCTTGTATTTTCCCTCAAGTGAAACAATTTTGAATGGAGCAAACTTTTGATCCAAAACCAAAATTCGATCGATAAACTTTTTCAGGACATCGAATACTAATAGGTTTCTACCACCAATTTCCATTGGCTGATCCTTTTCCAATTTAAAATAATTGTCTCGGAAAGCATTCTTCAAAACAGTATCAAGCAAAATCTTGTTCTTGCGAATGGATTCTAGCTCATCTTTCTGAATCGTTTTCCCATCAAATGGAGTATACAACTCCTCTAAAACAGAGTGAAACAAATTTCCAAAAGTAGGAGGATCAATCTCTTCCAAAACCGCATCTGGCTCTTTTAAGCCTGCTAAGTATTTAAAATAGAAACTTAAATTACAGTTCAAATAGGTATTTAATGCCGATGGTGAAAAGCTCTTATAGCTCGTTCCACAATATTCATTTAAACGAGTTTGAATCCGCTCATTTTTAGCAACGTTAATTGGATTAGCTTCTTGCAAAGAAATATCGTAAGACGGACTATTTTCAACGATCTTAAAATCAGATTCATATTTTAACTGATACAAAAAGCGACTCATTTCTCCTGTACGTATTCCATCACTTTGCGTACTGTAAAGCAATTTCAAATTTTCAACACGCTGAATTAAACGATAAAAGTAATAAGCGAAAATAGCATCCTGATAATCGATGGTTGGCATTCCAAACCCTTTTCGCAAATGGTATGGAACAAATGAATTAGCAGCTCCAGTTTTTGGCAACTTCCCTTCATTCATCGAAAGAACCACAATCTTTTTAAAATCGAGCAATCGAGTCTCCAAAATTCCCATAACCTGCAATCCAGCCAAAGGTTCTCCTTCAAATGGAATACTTAAG
>JADGFH010001081.1 GCA_016743925.1 Labilibaculum sp. | reverse complement strand
GGGAGAGATGATCCCTTATGGTGCAAATAAGAAAGCTCTTAGGCCTATAAATTTTATTTGTAATAAATGTCAAAGATATTTTACTAGTGTGGATTACAAGCCATTATGCGAGAAATGTAAGGAGAAAAAATGAGTAGAGTTAATGAAATATTAGAAGATTTATTTGCAGAAATGGCAAGAAAAGGACGTTATGGAGCGGGATTTGAAAAGGAATTTGCAGGTGTTGAATTCACGATTCAAGTTGAGATCAAAGCTAATTTAGATAGGAATAATAGGAAGGTGATTGAGGAATACAAAGAGTCTAATTGTACTCGAGTTGTTATGCCTGTTGAAAAAACAGGACCTGAAGAGGCGATTACTTACTATATATCTAGAGATGATATTAACGGTCTCTTGATTCACGAGCTTAAGCCTGATTTTATGGAAGGTGAAAGATGGATCAGTGGTGGATATAGTTACTCGTTAAAGAAGGAAAAGCCATATATCGAGCATTTAGATTATATTGTTTCGGATATGACAGAATGGGTTATATCTCGTGATAAGTTTCTTAGAGAAATTGAACAGAATACTAAAAATATTATGTTTTAATCAGTAAAAAATCCATATTCAATCAACCCTTCCTCTTCAGCTTCTTGCCTTGTATACCATCTTAAAACATATGTATTGTCAGAAGCTAGCTCTTTAATATTAACACATTCTATACCATCCATTTTACAGTCTTTAGGCCATAAAAAGGAAGGGGGGATTGCAAAGGGATCATACTCTTGATATGAACCGCCTCCAATTGTATCAACTAATGCGTGGAAAACCTGCTTTTGAATCCACTCAAGGGGATCTAATATTATGTTTTCATCTTGCTCAACTAACTCCTGCATATTATCATAAAAATCATCATTTCCCTGCTCTTCACTTTTATCACAGAATTTGGACCAATCCCAATCATGTTTTGCACATGCAGGTCCAAATTTTCCATCTACATTAATTCCTAATACTTCAGCTGTGAAATGATTACCACATCCATTTGATACTACCATTAAATCATATTTATTAGGTGGAAAATTAGGATTTCTCTTTGGCTTCTTTATATTTCCATCACTGAATCCTAATACCTCATTTAGTTTTTCCTCTGTCGTCTTCTCCATTTTCACTCTCCTCTTGACTAGATTTTACATAGTCGATAAATAATTGATGATTTTCCATTAACATCTCACAAAATTTAGAACCTATCATATCCCTCCTTTTTGGTAATTATGGATTTTTTTGGGGAAAATGTCAAGAAAGGTTGCAAAATGTGATGTCACGTGTTATTATTAGTTATGGGTCTTCTTAATTGAGGACTCGTTCGCTTTTCTTGTTTAGCGAATCATAAATGAAATAAGAGCGAACGAGTTACAATTTAATAGGAGGCGAAATGTCTGAGAAACAATATCAAATTACAAGAAATACTATTTACACTGCAATCAAAGCATCTAGAGGAGTCATTAGCTGGAGCGAATATGCACTAGACGAGGAAAGGTTTAATGATGCGCTCGATGAAGAATTTCTTGATTTCGTATGCTTAAAAGATGGTGACTGGAATAGCCATACTTTTACTACCTGCATTCTTATAGTTAGAGATTTACTAGATAATAAAAGAATCTTTGAAGATAAAGAGCACCTTCAAAGATTTTGCTTACTAACCTTAAAAGCTAGAGGCTTCACTGGTGGACAAAAAGGTATAAATATTACTAGTTCTCGAGGCATAAAAATAATGAAAGAATCAAGAGTTGCAGAAGAAGATATTCCACTTTTATTTGGGCGACAAATAGAAGATAATGTAAGACTGTTAAAAGGTATAATATCAG
>JADGFH010001080.1 GCA_016743925.1 Labilibaculum sp. | reverse complement strand
AAGATTTTTCGTCTCTTTTGAATATGTAGGAGAACTTATAAGCATTTTTGCTTCACAGTCATTGAGAATATATTCAAACTCTTCATGCTTTAAAAAAGTATTAATGGGAACTACAACCGCACCTATTTTTGTTATAGCAAAGAGTGATATCATAAACTCTTCAGAATTACCAACTATCAGTGCAACTTTATCTTCTCTTTTAATACCACTAAACTCTAAAAACCTAGCAAATGTATCAATCTTTTGTTTAAAATGAAGATTATCTACTTTTCTGTTTTCTATAAATAAAATTGGTTTAGTCGGGTTTATTTTAGCATTATTTTCAATTGCTTCATAAAAATTTTCATATTTATAGTCTATCATTAATCGTCCTTAAATGGTGGCTTATATTTGTTCTTTTTTTTAAGTGCAAATATAAACCATCTATACTAATAGATGGCTTAAAAAATATAAATATTTTAAAATTTATATTTTAAACTTAATGTTAATAAATGAGCAGCAGCATCTTCGTACTTACCATTAACACCAGTATTAATATCAGCTTGATTTCTTCTATTATTAATAGTTCTACTCTCTTTTTGATCATACAAATAAGCTAAACCTATTTTCATATCATTATTAACTTTATATTCAATACCACATGAATAAAGTTTTGCATCAGAATCTGGCATTTCAAAACCAATTGTATTTGAAGGAGCTGGATTTTTATCAATAGAAAATCCTGCCATTAAAGTTAATTTATTGCTATACTTGTGAGTGACACCTATACGATAAGCATTAACATCTTCCCAATTTTTAGGGCGTGCTTTTCCAAGATTACTATCTAATAATTTATCACCAAAATTAAAATTAATTTCTTTATATCTTGACCAATAAGTTCTCTCAAAAACAAATTCAATTGTTGTTTTATCCATAGTATATGCAGCAGCTAAAGTTAATACAGCGGGTAAAGGCATCATGGCCTCTACAGAAGTAGAAAAAGGGTGAGCTCCTACATTACCATTTGCATCACCATTTACATTCAAATCTACATTTGAGCGATAAGTTGTTGCAAGAGTTAAGTTTTTTATGGGTTTATAGCTAAGAGCTAAATTATACCCAAACTCAATAGAGTCTGCTTCCATATCATTCTTATAAAATGGCTCATTTTGAGCTTTTATAATTCCTGTTATATAAATTCCTCTTAAACCAAAAGCTAAAGAGAGTTTATCATTTACTTTATAAGCTACATTTGGATTTATTTCCATAATTTTTATAGTAAATTCTTCTGCTGTACTTTTTGCATAAGCATCTTCCCATCTTTTTGAAAGACCTCCTGGAACAACTACAGAAAGACCAAATCTCCAATTCTCATATGGTGATGAAACATAATGAAAAGTTGGTAGATAAAAATGTTCTTCAGTAGAATTGTTTACAAGCCCTGTAACATCAGTATATTTTATGTTTGTTAGGTTAATATAGGTCATAGCTGTTTCAATTCTTGAATACTCATCCATCCAGACCATATTTGCAGGGTTATAATAACTTGCATCTGCTCCATTTGCATTTGCAACATATGCAGTACCTAGTGCTGTACCATTTAGTGATTGCTCAGGAATTCTCCAGCCTGATGCACATAGTGTTGCTGCACTTAAGCCAAGAAATGCTGCAACCTTTACGTAATTCTTCATATTTACTCCCACGAGATTTTAATTTTTGATTAGACTATAAAGAAGTTCAATTTCTTGTGCCCATATAGTATCATCGATAGTTTCAAGTACCATTGGTATGTCATCTATTCTGTCATCATTCATAATAAGGCAAAATGGTTCAATGCCCAATTTTCCCTCTCCAATGGAGTGGTGT
>JADGFH010000304.1:2190-6942 GCA_016743925.1 Labilibaculum sp. | reverse complement strand
GAATTTGGGAAAGTGGAATAGGGTATAAATTTTTATACGTTTCACTCGTATTTTTCAACCACCACGATCCATTGTGCTTACCAAAACGAATCATATCATTTCTACGATGTCCTTCATAAGCAAATTCACGTCCTCTCTCCGCTAATAATTCATCCAAAGTTAAGTTTGTTGTCGTATACTTGTGTGCATCGTAATTTGCACCAAATGCTCTTTGTCTGATTTGATTGACTAAATCAACACTTTCTTGTGTAGCAGTACCACCATTTAAACGCATCAATGCTTCAGCCTTTGATATTAGAATATCAGTATATCGAAGAATCACGTAGTCATTTTTAGGTTTAGTAGCTTCAGTTCCTTTCTCTAGGGCATACTTATAACAACGGGCACCTTCATTTTCGTAAGCGCCATTCATCGCGGTTATACTTTTAATAATAACCAAGTCTTGTCCAGCATATTCTTTAGTTGCTTTTACTGGTGTTGTAGTGCCTAAAATATACTGAGGACCGATTAAATATTGTTGCTTTCGAAGATCATCATCATCATAAGAATCATAAAATGCCTCTTGAGTAACAACACCATTCCAAGGTCCAAAACTTAATCCAAAAGCCTCTTGGTGTGCATAATGCAGAGTTTTTGCCATAAGTGTATAGGCTTTACTCCCCACTCCATCCAATGCAAAAGCAAAGATATTTTCTTTTGAAGAGTCATTATTTGGCAAAAATGGATCTTGCCAGTTTTCGTCAAGTTCGTACTTTCCTAAATCGATAACTGCTTGACAAGCATCAATACATTTTTGATACTCTGGTTCACCTAAAAATATTTCTGAATTGATATACAATTTTGCAAGTAAAGCATAAGCACCAGATTTTGTGAAATAACCATAAGTTTCACTATGTTTTTTTTCAGGAAGATCGGTAATAGATTCTTTAAGTTCATTCTCAATAAATCTGTAGACTTCTTCTCTAGAGTTGGTTGTTGGAAAAGCTGGATCTGCAACTTTGGTTACAATAGGGATATTTCCCCATAAGTCGCAAGCCATATAATAATAATATGCTCTTAAAGTACGCAACTCAGCTGTCATTTCTGCCTTTGAAATAGGCATATTTTTATCTTCAAAATTTACGGGCTCTATGCCTTCCAGTACGCCATTGATAAAAGCAACACCTTTCCAAATATCGCCCCAAGCACCATTAAGTTCGCCTAGAGAAGATGTGTAAGAATGACTGTGTAATGAGATCCAGTTACCTCCATCGTAACCATCACCAGTTGTTTTAGCAGTCCATGCCGCAGCATCCGCAGATAATTCAGATAAATTCCAGATGCTATGAGGCATGACCCATTGTGTATGTGCCCATGGGCGAGTGTAGGCTCCTAGTATTTCATCTTTTGAATTGAAAAAACTTGTCACCACAGTTTCGCTATAAATCTCTTCTTCTAAATCAGAACATGATGTATAAAAGATAGCTACTGCGCCAAATAATAGATATGTAAATATTTTGTTCATGATATTTATGTATTTAGCCATTATTAAAATTTAATTGATGTACCAATAGTAAATGTTCTGGTAATTGGGTAGAAATTCATACCATCGTAACCAGCTGACTCAAGTCCTGCAATATCCTTCTCAGGAGATAAACCTGAATAACCAGTTATAGTAAACACATTGCTACAGGAAGCATAAATACGAGCAGAAGAAAGAAATTTTATCTTTTTGACATCAAAATTGTATGACAATGAAACATTCTCAAGTTTAATGTAATCGCCTTTCTCTAAATAATAATCTGAATATTGAGAGTTTTCTGTAAGACCATTTTTACCTGTAGTTGCATAAATATTATTTGCTGGGAATTTGTTAATATTTTCATAATACATCTTTCCAACATTTAAAATGTCATAATCGAATGCTCCTCTAAAGAAAATATTCAGGGTGAAGTTTTTGTATTGAAAGTTATTGGTAAATCCAGCAAAATATTTTGGAATACCATTACCTACGATTTCACGATCATCTTCATCTTTAATTGCACCATCATTATTTAGATCTTTAAAAATCCATTTACCGTTATCATCTATTTTAACAAATCGTTTGGCATAAAAGTTTCCAATAGGTTGTCCTTCTTCCAGACGGTATACTGTTCCCAAATTACCTGGGGCTGGTAATTGTTTGAAATATTGTGGTGAATTTTTTAATCCAATTGTAAGTTTCTTAATCTCATTAGTATTATAAGAACCATTAATTGAAGCATTCCATTTGATTTCTGAAGTATTAAATACTACTGCATTTAATGTTAATTCAATACCCTTGTTAATAATTTCACCAACATTTGTTAATGTTCTAGGATTTAGGTTTGATGGTAGTGGTGCATCTATTTCATACAAAAGATCACTTGTCTTACGTTGGTATACATCAATACTACCATCGAATCTATCAGCAAATACTGAGAAATCAAGGCCTAAATTAATTTCAGCTTTTTCTTCCCATTTTAAGTTAGGATTCGGGTTGTTTTTTAAACCATAAGCAACAACCGTTTGCCCTCTAAAAAGATATGATAGTCCTTCTGTTCCTATTCTTGCAAGAGATTGGTATTCGGGAGCAGCATTATTACCTGTTTCACCATATCCAACTCTTAGTTTCAAGTAATTGATAGGCGTAAATTGTTTCATAAATGATTCTTTAGTAATTGTCCATCCTAAAGAGATTCCTTTAAAATCGCCCCATTTATAATTTTCCCCAAATCTAGTAGAACCTTCTCTGTTGTAACTTGCTGTAAGCAAATATTTATCGTCATAAGAGTATACAAATCGAGCACGATATGATTCTAATTCGTTTTTCTTTTTATAAGATGATATTCCTGGTGTTTTCATTTCATCTTTTAACCATGATCCTGCATCCATGTTGTGATAAGAGAATGCATCAGTTGCAAAACCTTTATTCCACATGTTCATTGTCTCATAAGTATCTGATTCTTTACTCCAGTTAAGCATCCCACTTATTTCGTGTAAACCAATTTGTTTTCTGTAATTGGTATTCAGCTCATAATTATTTCTATAACTAAACATTGCTCCTCTTTCGGCTCTACCTTCATAATCATTTTCAATACTGCCTTCTGAAAATCGAGACTCATACCTTCCTATATTCCAGTCTTCAATCTTCCAAGCCATTCTACCACCTACTTTTAACCCGTCAACAATCTTAAAGTCGGCATAAATGTTTGCTAAAAGAATCTTATGTGTATTGTCAACAGTATTTTGTTTGATAGCTGCTATTGGGTTATTTTTCCCATAGTCAGGAAACTTTTTGTATGTGATGCCATCTTCTTCATAAATAGGTTGAGTTGGATCCATTGTCAAAGCTGTACCAAAAGCACCATAATCTGCACCACGATATTTGCTTTGATTGACAGACAAATCAGTTTTAATGGATAATCTATTATCTATAGCTTTGTGGTTAATGCTTACTCTACCATTTAATCTTTTCTTATAGGATTTCAAAGCAATTCCCTGATTGTCTGCATATTCAATAGACGCACGGTAATTTGTATTTGAAGAACCACCACTAATGGCTACATTATTCACTACATTAGATGATCTCTGTAATAGTTCATCATACCAATCTGTTGAAGCATCACCAACTCTTACACCCCTTTTAAGTGCTAGAGCCTTATATTCTTGTGCATTTAAGATGTTTGGTTTCTTGCTTATTTGATCAAATGAATAATAACCAGAATATTCTACAGTCGCTTTAGATTCTTTACCTTGTTTAGTGGTTATCAAAATTACTCCATTTGTACCTCTTGAACCATAAATTGCAGCTGCAGAACCATCTTTAAGTACTGAGAAAGATTCAATATCTTCAGGAGAAACTATATCTAATGATGAAACCTCTACGCCATTGACAATAATTAAGGGACTTGCATTTCCAATTGAGGACATCCCTCTAAGCATAATTTGTGGAGAAGAATTTGGGTCAGAACCATTCGGACGACTAATAGCCAAACCTGCAACTTTACCTTGAAGTAATTGAATCGGCGATGTCGTTGCCCCTTCTTGTAAATCTTCGGAATCGATTACGGATATAGAACTGGTAATCTGTTTTCTTTGCATTGAACCATATCCAACAACAATAACCTCTTCGAGTCCTTGATTATCATCCTGAAGATTAATATCGTAATCACTCGTTTTTCCAACATCTACTTTTTTCGTTGTCATTCCAATAAAAGAAAAAATCAATGCTTGAGAACTTTGTACTTGATCGATTTCATAGTATCCATTAAAATCGGTAACAGTTCCTCTTGTTGTACCTTCAATAACCACACTTACTCCAGGTAAAGGAATTCCTTGTGAGTCAACTACAACACCTGTAATTCTTTTCTTATTTTCTTGTTTCTGTTGAATTGGGGAAATCACAATATCCTTATCTACAATCTTGTATTCCAAGCCGCTGCTTTTAAGAATATCCTCAAGGATTTCGTGAATTGTAGCATTTTGCATATTCACATTTACCTTTTTATCTTGAGGTATTTGTTCATTCTTATAAAAGAAATCAAAATCTGTCTTTGTTTGAATTTCTTTAAATACATCGAGAATTGATGTGTTTTTCAACTGTATAGAAATACGCTTCTCTTGATCGTAACTTACTCCAAAAGAGGAAAGTGACAGAAATAAGAAACTCATAAGACAAACGATTACGAATCGTTTGCTTGCTTCTCCCCATAATGGAGATATTAAAAATGAATTTTTTTTCATAAATTTGAA
>JADGFH010000304.1:0-2180 GCA_016743925.1 Labilibaculum sp. | reverse complement strand
AATTTGAAAGGTTATTATTAATACTCGATGTGTTAAAAACATCGTTTACTTGGGGAATGTTCGCGCATTTCCCATTTTGTTTTTGGTTAGTTTTTAAGTCATTGGCATTAATATTTTTATTTAGGGTTAAGATTAGTCACATCTTCTTATTCCATTACAAACCATCTTTTAATTAACGATAATACTAAAACGATTTAGTAACTTTTAATAAAAAGGTTTTTTCTAAAAAATTTCCACATCATTTTATTCTGGAATTATACTTACAGTATCACCTTTTATTTCAAAACGAATAGGTGTTGTATGATTTATAAGTGTTAAGACATGCTCAATTGGTTTTGTTCGCTTAATAACACCAGAAAAATGCATTTCTTTAAAAAATTCATCTGGATAAATAAATTTCACATCATACCATCTTTCCACCATGCGCATCACATCACTAAAACTCTCATTATCGAATACATATCGTCCGTCACGCCACACTGTATAATAATTAGTTTCCACTGCTTTACGCGATAAACGATTGCTTAATCGATTAAATATCAATTGCTGATTAGGCTCTAAAATTATTTTTCTACCTCCAACACTTACCTCAATACTGCCTTCCTCTAATGTTGTATAAACACTCTCTTCGTCCTTATAAGACCTCACATTAAAGCTAGTCCCTAGCACTTTTAATTCTTGCCCCTTAACCTTAACTATAAATGGTTTCTCCACATTTCTTGCAACATGAAAAAATGCTTCCCCTTCAAGATTAACAACTCTTTCTTTATTTTCATTATTAATTGAAAAATCCAGTTTTGAATCTGAATTAAGCCAAACTTCTGTTCCATCGGCTAATTCTAATTTGGATCGTTGTCCTTTTGGCACTTCAAGTTTATGCACTATATCATCTTGTACAATTAAAAAATCTGAAACAAGATTGGAACTCCAACCAAGTCCAAAAACAACAACTATAATAGCTGCAATTTTCATCCAGAAACCAATATTTTTATTTAAAGTAATCGTATTGGTGTTCTTAAATATATCAAGTCGATTTGAAAGTGTTCTCCATTCTCTCTTAACATTTACAATTCCCTTTTCTGATTGCATTTTATAAGAATCCCAAATATCCTTTTGCTGAAAATATTCCTTCTGATTTTCAGGACAAGAATAAACCCAATCTAAAAATCGAATTTGATCTTCTTCATTAAGTTCTCCCTGGAGAAATTGTAATATTTTAGCCTTATTATCCATCGCTATTTATTCGTTTCTATTATACATGATCGGAAAATTAGAAATAACCCTACCTCTAACTTTCTTTTTTTTACATTTTTTTATTCTAAAGTAATATTAAGAAGATGTATAAAACTCGTTAAATCACTCTTAAGGAATGAATTATAAGCATTACATTTAATTCAAAAGCTAAATAAATTCTTAGCCATTAAAATATAAATACATCAATAAGGGTAGGTAATCTTTTAGCTCTAGCTTAAGAATTTTAAGAGCCTTAGTCATTTGCTTTTCTACAGCCTTCACAGAAATTTCTAATTGCTCAGCGATTTCTCTATTTTTAAGACCATCAAAACGACTCATAACAAAAACCTTACGGCAACCATCAGGCATTTTATCCATTGCTTCCTTAAGTTTTTGTTCCAACTCAAGTTCAATAATACTTTTCAAGCCATCATTATAATAGGCGAGTTCATCAAGCTTTAAAGATTGTATTGATTCCTGATTAAAATCATCTCGTACTTTTTGCCTTTCAATTTCTTGAAGACACCTATTACGGACCATTCTGAAGAGATATGCTGACAGCGAGCTTGTAATGTTAATATTTTCTCTATTCTGCCAAAAGATCATAAAAATATCATGAACTAAATCTCTTGCCAATTCATCATCAACAAACTTACAGGCATAAAAAAATAATGAAGTATAATACTTTTCAAATAAATCTTGAAAAGCACTCTTATCTCCAGCTTTAAGTTTGGTATATAATTGGTTGTTTAAATCAGTCATTGATATTTTTTCTGAATTCAAATTTAGAAATCTTTTTCAATTTAAATCAAAATACGGAATTCCAAGTTGATTGATTAATCAAAAATTTCCAAAACATCAATACAAACGAAAAGATATTCCTTTATCACAGACCTTAAAAACTTTTTCAATACAGTATGAAAACGCAAACGCACATCAAAGTGCCC
>JADGFH010000303.1 GCA_016743925.1 Labilibaculum sp. | reverse complement strand
GCCACAATTAATATGGATGGAACTGCATTGTATGAAGCTGTTGCCGCCATTTTCATCGCTCAAATATATGGCATTGAATTAAGTACCGGACAGCAAATTATTATTTTTATAACAGCCACTCTCGCAGCTATTGGTGCAGCAGGCATTCCCGAAGCAGGTTTGGTTACCATGGTAATTGTTTTAAAAGCGGTTAATCTACCTATTGAAGGAATTGGCTTATTACTTACTATTGACTGGTTGTTAGATCGTTTTCGAACTACCGTTAATGTTTGGGGAGATAGCGTAGGAGCAATAATTGTAGAAAAACTGATAAAAGAAAAGCCACTTAAAAAAAGTGGCTCTGAATAAAATATTTTAATTGGATTTAAACTAATCCTTGTTTTCTCATTTCTGCAACAAGTAAATCTCTGTTGTCATCAATCATTACACACATTGGAGATCGAAACTCTTCTGTAAGTTTACCCATTACAGCTAAACCTGTTTTTACCGGAATTGGGTTCGACTCAATAAAACAAAGTTGAATTAATTTTAAGTATTTAAAATAAATAGCTCGAGCTTGATTTAAATCGGCTTTCGCAGCAGCATTCATTAGCTTATGAAACTCCTTTGGAATCAAGTTGGCAATAACAGAAATAACACCATCTGCACCCATGCAAACTGCCTGAAATGCCAAAGCATCATCACCAGAAAAAACCATAAAATCGCTTGGTTTGTCCTTTAATAAACAAGCCATTTGCTCTAAATTCCCTGATGCCTCTTTTATTCCAACAACATTATCTAAGTCATTAGCCAATTCAACAACCAAGTCAACAGGAATATTACATGCTGTTCTTCCTGGAACATTATAAAGAACGATTGGTACCGTAACGGCTTTAGATATTTGAGTGAAATAATCTTTTAATCCTCTTCTACTAGGCTTATTATAGTATGGAGCCACAACTAAAATCCCATCAACGCCAAGAGACTCAGCTAGGCTAGAATTTTCAATTGCTTCAGATGTTGAATTCGTACCTGTACCAGCAATAACTGGAATACGTTTATTTACCTTTTCAACTGTATGTTTGATTAAATTAGCATACTCCTCTTTATGAAGAGTCGCTGCTTCTCCTGTGGTTCCACAAACTACAATTCCGTCGGTTTCATTTTCAACGTGAAATTCGATCAAATTATCGAAAGAGGTATAATCAATACTTCCATCGATATTAAAAGGTGTTACAATAGCAACAATAGATCCTTGCCAAGCTTTTCTCATTATATATATACTCCTTGATTAATACTTACAGCCATCTGTAAGATTTTGTTAACGGCTGCAAATATAGATTCTACAATATGGTGAACGAAATTTTTAGAAAATTTACTCAATAATTCTACATTCTGTTAATTTTTGAACATATTTGTAGCGAATTTCAACACAAATATCGATTCATGATAACAATTCCACAAGTTGTAGAAAAAATAGTTAGCTCACAACCTTTTTTAGCGGAAGCTTTAGTTGAAGGATTGATTAACGTTTCATCCTTAGCACGTAAAATCCAAACCCAAGTTGAAGACAGCGTAAAAAAACCAGTTAAAATTGGCGCTATAATAATGGCTTTAAATAGATTAGCTCCAAACTTAGAAGTGAAAATAAATCCTGGACTAAAAGAAGTAATAACAAATGTTGGCGATATTATTGTTCGTTCGCAATTGGTCGATTTCACGTATAAAAACTCGAACACACTGATTGAAAAACACACAGAATTGTTAAAATCAATTGGACCAAATCAAGAGTTTTTCTATACTATGGTACAGGGTGTTTTTGAATCTAACTTAGTTGTGAGCAATATGTTACATGAAAAAGTACTCCAAACTTTTAGTGAAGAACAACTGGTTAGTAAAAGTGAAAATTTATCATCGGTAACACTTAAGCTACCATCAACAAACAGCCAACAGCTTGGATTTTACTACTTTATCTTGAAAAATATAGCTTGGGCGGGTATCAATATTAAAGAGGTAATCTCAACAACCAACGAATTTACCTTAGTTGTAAATGATGCAGATATAGACAAAACCTTTTCGGTTCTTAAAAATATGGGAAATAGCTAAAAACAAAAAACTTAAATATAGAATGGGGATTTTTCACAAATCCCCATTTTTTTATATCTATTTGTTGAAACAGCACTTCTTAAACTTTTTACCACTACCACAAAAGCAAAGATCATTTCTATTTAGCAATTTGTTTTCAGCCTCCTTTTTAGGATATTCTCCTGAAACATACACCCAGCACCCATTTTCTTTTTCGAATAAGGATCTTTCATGCATGATCCGCTTTTGTCCCTCCTCTTTAAAACTAGCTTTAAACTCTACCCAACCTTCGGAGTCATTAACTTCTCCTTTTTCGGTTTTTAAGATCTCCAAGCCCAACCAATCAACCGATTGTGTCCATTTTAGGATATCATCTCTCTCCTCTACTGGTCTTGTTTCGGAAGCATAAGTTGCGAGAATGTAATCAACATTTGCCTGAACAAATGCAGAATATCTACTTCGCATTAAATCTTCAGCAGTGATAGCAACACTTTTACCAGAGTGGATTAATCCACAGCAATGCGGGTAATCTAATGTTTTACCACAATAACAATTCTGCTCTATCCCATTCATCTTTATTGCTGATAATTTTCCTGAAAAAAAGTATCCAATTTATCAAAATCCTGTTCTCCAATTAAGCTCAAAAACTTAGCGAAATTTGGAGTCAAGTTTTCCAAAGCTTCCTTGATTTTGAACATGGCATTAAATTCCGTTATTAATTCAGCACGAATATCAAATGCGCTAACCAATGTCTCATAAAACAATCTGAACAGCATTCCTTCCGACTGCATTATTTGATCATCAACAGAAATAACTTTCATTAAATTCATTAACAAGTCATAATCCTTTAACTCGATAGCAACTGCAATTCCCTTGGTATAATTGGCAAATAAAATCTGAAGTGATTCTTTATCGTTATATTCTGAAATCGGAACAGGATTAAACTTACAATCGGAATAAGCTTTAACTGCTTCCTCCTTTTTTCCTGAAGCAACAAACATAAACGCTTTTACATTGGAAAGACTTAGGTAGTAATAATCATGATATTTGTCAGTTGGAAGGTCAAGTATTGCTTGATTTAAAACTTCCACACCTTTTGTCATTGCTTCCTGAATTTTTTCATCTCCTCGCTTAAACGAAAACTCAGCCATATATTGCAATGCCCAATTGAGACCGTAAACCCATTTGCCATTTTTAGAACAAGAGCTGTATCCTTTACGATATTCTTCTCCTGCCTCAATTAGCTCACCAAACAAAGAAAATGCACCAGCTCTCAATTGAAGTATTTCTAAATAATATTGAGGCATAGCGCTTAGCTTATCTACCGACTTATCATTCAAAAATTCACGAATCATCTTAGGATCTTTAGCTTCGATCCCTCTGTTGTAAGCCTCAATTAAAGACTTGTATGTTTTTTCTTCAATCATAATTATTTTTTAGTCTGTATTTGTATTTTTTGAACAAAAACAAGAGATACCAAGCACAGAACAGCTCCTGCAACGAATGGAATTCTCCAATTTATCATCCAAAGTAATCCTCCGCAAACAGGAATTACTACTGCCGATATGTGATTAATTGTAAAACCAACTGCCATCGACGGAGCAATATCTTTAGTATCTCCTGTTTTCTGAAAATAAGTATTGATTCCCATTGAAAAACCGAAAAAGATATGATCGAGTATGTATAGTCCTGCAACAATTAGTGCATTTTCGATATATGCATAACCTAGAAATACAAAAAACAAGAATATGTATTCTAAGGATAACATCAATCTTTCTCCATACCGATTAATTCCCTTTGCGATATAAGGCGAAATAAAATAGGTTATAATATTATTTACAATGAATAATGCAGCTACTTCTTGTACTGTATATTCATACTTTTGCACCAACATAAAAACTGCAAAAACAACAAATATTTGGCGACGAGCCCCACTTAAAAAATTAAGAACATAGAACAACCAATACCTTTTACGTATTACCATTCCTTTATTTTGAGGTATTATCGCTTTATCAGTAGGTTTCCAAAAAAGTGCCCAAACTCCTAATCCAAAAATAACTGCACCAATCAATATAAAATTAGCTTGCAAAGATATAAAGTGAGCAATACCAAAAATGAATGCTCCTATACCAATATTTGCAGCTGCCGCCCAACTTTTCTGTTTGGCAAATACCATTGGAGCTTGTTCGAGACTAAAGTATTGTAGTGTAAGTGATTTATTGGTTGTTTCAAAATAATGAAAGCCAATGGACATGATTAAGGTGGTAGCAATTAAACCAGCAAAAGATGGGAAAAATCCCGTTAAGGCAACACCTAAACCAACAAATAAAACCGCTAGAGCTGATAAACGATGCTCCTTAATAACCAATAATAAATAAACAACCAGCAAAGCTAAAAAACCAGGAATTTCCCGAACCGATTGAATTACACCGACCTGAAATCCATTAATCCCAACCTCTTCTACTGCAAAGTTATTAAATAAAGTTCTCCATCCCTGAAGTCCTGCTGTAGCGGCAATTACCAATAACATCAGGTATTGGAACATGATATTTTTCCTCAGCTCTTTATCCATCTAAATATATTTCTAAAAAATGAATGGCAAAGGTACTAAATTGTTGATAAAATAGATATTCAAATACAACATGTCGAATAAAACACAGAATCAATAGAACATGTCTAATATATTTCTCATTTTTGCCATATATACAAAGAAAAACAGAAAATGAATTTTAAAGAACTTATAGCACAACGATATTCAGTTAGATCTTATCAAGATAAAAAGGTAGAGAAAGAAAAGCTAATTGCAATTCTTGAAGCTGGACAGATTGCCCCTTCTGCAGTTAACAATCAGCCTTGGCATTTTATTGTTGTACAACAAAGCGAAAACCACAAGCAATTTTCAGAAATTTACCATAGAGATTGGTTTAATGAAGCTCCTATTTACATTATTGTTTGTGGAGATCATCAACAGGCTTGGAAAAGAAATGAAGATGGAAAAAATCACTGTGATATTGATGCCGCAATAGCCATTGATCACATGACTCTTCAAGCTACAGAACTAAGTTTAGGTACTTGCTGGATTTGCAATTTCCACGTTGAAAAATGCAAAGAATTTTTCAATTTACCAGAACATGTTGAGCCGATTGCAATTTTATCATTAGGATATCCAACAGACACGAAAGCTCCTGTTAAAAAAAGAAAATCATTAGAGGAAATTGTACATTGGGAAAAATTTTAATTTGAGATGGCAAAAATACCAGTTACACTTATTACAGGTTTTTTGGGTGCAGGTAAAACTAGTTTACTGAATCATATTATAGAAACTTACCCATCGAAGAAATTCGCCATAATCGAAAATGAATTTGGTGAAGAAAATATAGATTCCCAACTTGTGACCAATATCAAAAATGAAGATATCTTTGAATTAAGTAATGGTTGTATTTGTTGTAGTTTAAACGATGAATTGTATGTTGTTCTGCAAAACCTTATAAAATCGGATCATCAATTCAATCACTTACTAATAGAAACAACAGGAATTGCTGATCCTGGAAGCATTTTGGCTTCTTTTGTTACCGATCCGTTCATTAAAAAAGAATTTGTTCTCGATGCTGTTATTTGTCTGGTAGATGCTGAAAATGCTAATCATATGATTAAACAAGAGGAAATACTTAAAAAACAAATTGCAATTTCGGATAAAATCTTACTAAACAAAACGGATTTAGCCGGTCCTGAAAAAACAAATCACCTAAGGGAAGAGCTTAAAAACTTAAATCAATTTGCAAGTATAGATGATTGTATTCACGCAAAACCTAGCTATAAAAATATCTTAGATTCTTATTCATACGATCCCACCAATATATATCAATTTGTACTTGGATTAAAACAAGTTGAGCCAAGAGAAAAAGATACTACACATGGTATTGAAAACATGATTTACTCTACAACAACACCAATGGATCAGTTAAAATTGGGAATGTGGTTAGATGCATTTTTGAGATTTAATCAGGATAGTATATATAGAATAAAAGGAATTCTAAACTTAGCTGGCCTTAATAATAGAATTGTTTTACAATCGGTTCATACCCAAATTCAAGTAACGGTTGGGAAAGTATGGGATGAGCATGATTCAAAAGAAAGTAAAATTGTGATTATTGGGAAAAATTTGAATCGAGGTGCCATAAAAAAAAATCTCGATGAACTTTTAATAAGTTAAAAAGAGAGTGGAACTAACCACTCTCTTTACTATTTTATCAACCTGTTTCACTTATTCGCTCCAGCTGTTGGAAATTCATAATTGTTAGCTTTCTGCCGTCTAGCTCTATAATTCCTTCATTGTGAAATTCTTTTAAAATACGTATTGCACTATCTTTTGACATCCCCGTTAAATCTGCAACATCTTGACGCGATAAATGTAAATCAAAATGCAAATCTTCATAAATTTTAGTAGAAAGATATATTAAACCATCCGCAATACGACCATGCATTTGTTTTTGCGATAAACTAACCATTTTTTCAAAAGAGAAGATTCCCTTCTGAGTGCAATTCTTTATAAAAGCTTCAGCAAAAAGAGTATTGGTCTGAATTGCTTTTTTAAATGAATTTATCTCAATAAAACATGCAGTTACATCATCTAGAGCAGCAATAGAATAATGATGCCTATTATCGAAATACAAAGATGCTTGGCCAATCACCTCCCATGGCTTAATTATTCTAATTATTAATTGTTTATCCTGCACTCCTTCAACATACAACTTTGCCAAGCCTGCGGTTAGAATTAGAAGGTGAGTCGCTGAAGTTCCTTGTTTAAAAATCGTTTCTCCTGCTTTAAATTTAACTTCAAATCGACTTTCATTTAATGCAGAAAGTTCTTGATCCGTCAAGAAATTAAACATCGGAACGCGTGTATTACAAT
>JADGFH010000302.1 GCA_016743925.1 Labilibaculum sp. | reverse complement strand
TTAGCATCTTGATCTCCCCCGCTAATCGAAATTGAATTATCGACAACGGAACCAGTTCTAAATAGATCTTTAACATTATCAGGATAAGCTTTATAATCCATTTCAGCAGAATATACACCAGGATAAGCTTTAGCCCAAGCATCTGTATAAGTCAATTTATCTACTGCATCAAAACGAGCTCCCCAAGTTCCATAATAATTTGCAGCTTCAAATTCAGCACCACTACCATATGTGTTTTGATAGTCAGGCAATGAAGCAACTTCCTCAACACTATAAGAGGAGTTAATGTTAATGTTTAAACCTTTTTTAGTTCCTTGTGAATTACCTGTTTTGGTTAGAATAATTACGACGCCATTTGCTGCACGAGAACCATAAAGAGCAGATGCGGCTGCACCTTTAAGAACATTCATTGATTGAATATTATTAGGATCCAATGTAGACAATGGGCTCTGAGAAACAAATCCTGACTGTAATGACCCTGTAACCTGATCATTACTATAAGGGATTCCATCAACAATGAACAAAGGCTGATTATTACCTTTAAATGAAGATGCACCTCTAATGACGATACGAGTAGGGCTACCTGCTACAGATGATGCTCCATCAATAGATACACCTGGAATTTTCCCTTGCAAAGCTCTCAAGACATCTGGCTCGGATTTTTGAGCTGCTTGATCTCCTGAAACATTAGAAACAGCATAAGTAACTGACTTAGCAGATTTTCGAATTCCCATTGCAGTAACAACAACCTCATCCATACCAATAGACTCGGTTTCCATTACAGCATTAATTGTTGAAGAAGTAATTGCAACCTCTTGCATAGTCATTCCAACAAAAGAAAAGACCAATACTTTTCCATCAGCTGGGACCTTTAAAGAGAAATTACCATCGAAATCAGTAGTGGTACCGATAGTTGTACCTTTAATAATTACAGAAACTCCGGGGATAGACAGCCCATCATCGGCTGAAGTAACCACCCCTGAAACCTCTCGACTTTGAGCTAAAATGCTCTGTAATCCTATTACAAATAGGATTAACATCGAAAATAAACTTTTTTTCATAAACTTTTAGTTAGTGGTTAATTAACAATTAATACACATTTATATATAAATTCTATCATTCCCCTATAAACTGAAATGATAGCAAAATTATACGTCCCTTTAGAATTATACTTAGAAAAAAATATATCTTTTTTTTCCTTCTAAACGCAGAAATTTTAAATACCCCTATTTAAGTCTGCGGACTCAAAATTGTGAAAAAAAGTTAAATATTCAAACCTTTTGTAGTGCAAACCTTTTAAATCTAAATAATTCTTAACCTGCATCATTACAGATTTTAAGAATTACTACACATTTACTTCCAAATTAAAAGCAAGGCTATCCTTCTCATTACCAATATTATTCACGGTAACGTTTGCGTAACTTTTTTAACAACATATAAGGAAAACATTCCGCAATCTTTTTTTTAATTATCTTTGTATTTATAATCAAACTTAATAAGGATGGCATTTATTAGAGACTTAAAAGGTAAATCTCCTCAATTTGGAGAAAATTGTTTTTTAGCAGAAAACGCTGCAATTATTGGAGATGTTGAAATGGGAGATGACTGTAGTATCTGGTACAGTGCTGTTTTACGAGGTGATGTTCATTCGATTCGTTTAGGTAATAATGTAAACGTTCAAGATAATGCAACCATTCACGCTACGTATAAAAAATCTCCTACAACAATTGGCAACAATGTATCTATCGCTCATAATGCAGTAGTTCATGGTTGTACTATTAAAGACAATGTACTTATTGGCATGGCCGCGGTTGTATTGGACGACGCTATTATTGAAAGCAATGCTATTATTGCGGCTGGGTCCGTTGTTACAAAAGGAACTCACGTAGAATCTGGGAGCGTATATGCTGGTTCTCCTGCAAAAAAAATAAAAGAATTAAGTCCAGAATTACTAGAAGGCGAAATTAATAGGATTGCAAATAGTTATGCTATGTACGCAAGCTGGTATCAAGTTACTGAAGAATAAAAATTACTTCTTAATACAGAAAAACCTCTTAAGTTCTATCTTAGGAGGTTTTTTGTAATTATTTCATTAAGTTCTTTCTTAAAAGCTAATATGTTCTGCTTTAAGTTTTACATTTAAGAATCTACTCGCCTTTTCTTCAAAGCTATCAACAAATTCAGTAGTATAATATTCTCTATTGGCATTTTTCGAACACTCACAATCCATTTCAGGATGACGAAGGAGGTAATCTTTCAGACTTCTGGCCACGATTTCCCCTTGAGAAATTACTTTTACATGATCTGGTAGAAAAGCTTTAATTTCATCTTTTATTATCGGATAATGCGTGCATCCGAGAATTATTGCATCAATTAATGGATCCTTTTCTAACAAATTTTCAATATTCTTTTTTATAAAAAACTTACCTCCTGTTGTACCAAACTCATTGTTTTCTACCAATGGAACCCACATTGGGCAAGCCTCTTGAACAACAGTAACATCAGGGAATAATTTATTAATCTCCATAGGGTAAGAATTGGAACGAACAGTACCAACAGTTCCTAATACTCCAATATGCCTGCTTTTGGTTATACGAGATACAGCTTCAACACTTGGTCGAATTACTCCCAATACTCTTTTACTTGAACTAACTTTTGGTAAATCAGACTGCTGAATAGTACGCAAGGCTTTTGCAGAGGCTGTATTACATGCAAGAATAACTAATTCACAATCCATGGAGAATAGCTGTTTAACGGCCTCAAGAGTATAATCATAGACTACATCGAACGATCTAGTACCATAAGGACTTCTTGCATTATCACCCAAGTAAATGAAATCATACTCAGGTAATTCATTTAACAATTCATTCAAAATCGTTAATCCTCCGTATCCAGAATCAAAAACTCCTATCGGCTGTTTGCTGTTCCCCATAATTGTAAAAATAAGAAAAGGTGGTATTAAAAATACCACCTTTCCTTAATAAATTATAATGTTTTTACTGAATTCCCAGTTTTGCTTTTACCAATGGCATAACATCTACACTATTGTTTGAGTTATAAAGAATAACTCCAGTGCTACTATCAAAAACATAAATAAATCCATTTTCAGCACCTACTGCTTTAATTGCTGCAGAAGCT
The DNA here is from genome assembly GCA_016743925.1 of Labilibaculum sp. Classification (GTDB taxonomy): domain Bacteria; phylum Bacteroidota; class Bacteroidia; order Bacteroidales; family Marinifilaceae; genus Labilibaculum. The sequence continues at coordinate 3,847 of JADGFH010000302.1, read as the reverse complement.
TTATCGAAAATAGGTTTTAACAACTCATTTTGCTTTTTCTGAAGAGCTTGTTGAGCGAAACCATCAAATTCCTGCATACGAGTTTGTAAGTTCTGAATTTCTTTTGTTTTATCAGCTTTAACTGCTTCTGAAAGACCATCTCTTTGCTCTACGAAAGCATTTATTAAAGTTTGAGCTTCTTCTCTCATTGCTTTAATTTGAGTATCGTATTCAGCTGCTGCCGCTTGAATTTGCTTTTGCGCTTCTTCTTTTTCTGGCATAATCGCCAATAATTTATTAGAATCGATATGGCCAAACTTTAAGCTTTGAGCAAATGTACTTACACTTGTAGATAAGATAATGGCTAATAAAGTAACTTTTAAAAAATGTCTCATAATATCACTCAGTTAGTTTTTATTTAAATTTTAATTAGTTCTAATACCTAACTTATACAGTACTTTGTCACTTAAATCAAATTTTGGACTACTGTATATTATCATTGGTCCATTAGCACGATCAATAATCATACCATAAGTTCCTGCCTTCGCAATTTCCTTAATCGCATCATATATATCATCCTGAATAGGCTTCATCAATTCCTGACGCTTTTTATACAACTCACCATTACGCCCAAAGTACTTCTGTTGAAGCTTTTGAGCCAATAATTCCTTGTTGAAAATTTCTTTCTCACGCTTTTGCCTCATCTCCGATGAAAGAAATACTTCATCAGCTCTGAATTTGGTCTGTAATTCCTTTATTTCTTGAGCTATTTTCTCAATTTCAATTTGCCAATTACTTGAAATTTGATCCAATTGTTCTTGGGCGTTTTTATAATCTGGCATCTTATTCAGAATGTACTCTGTGTCAACAAATCCGTAACGTTGCTGAGAATATAAACTTCCAACAAGCACAAATACACAACCGATAAGTAATACTAAACGCTTCATTATGTTGTTATTTTTAATTAAAATCTAAAATAACCTAAATTAAACTAGCTCCCAAAGTCAATTCCTTAAAATATGTTAAAATTGTTGCCCAATCACGAAATGGAATTGTCCACCATTCTGACCTTCCAGATTTGCCTTATCAAATCCATATCCATAATCAATTCCTAACAATCCAAACATAGGAAGGAAGATACGCAAACCAACACCAGCAGAACGTTTCAAATTAAATGGTTGATATTCCTCGAAGTCATACCATGCATTACCAGCTTCGGCAAATGCCAACGCATAAATTGTTGCCGATTGACTAAGAGATAATGGGTAACGAATTTCAGCAGTAAACTTAGAATAAATATTACCACCTTTTCGTCGTCCATTTGCAAATGTTGGTGTTAATGATCCATTTTCATATCCTCTTAAACCAATATTATCACTACCATACATACTGTAACCAGACATTCCATCACCACCAACTTCAAATCCTTCGAATGGAGATCTCTTATCTTTATTAAAATAACCTAAAAATCCAAATTCGCTACCAGTGTATAATACTAATTTGTCTGTACTATTCAATAATCGGGTATACATCTGTCCTTTAAATACCCATTTATGATATTCTATCCATTTGTATAACTCTTGTTCACTTGCACGGTCATAATCTACATCTTCAAGTAAAGAATAAGGTGGAGTGATTTTCATGCTTAAAGAAAACTTTGATCCTCTTCTCGTATACAGTGGACTATCAATAGAACTTCTAGACAAAGTCGTTGTGAAACTAAAATTATTTGACGTTCCATTAGAAATCAAATAATATGACCAATCTTTCAGTTTATAATTTTGGTAACTAACTTCATTATATAAAGAAAAGTAATTATCTGGCCATTTTAATCGTCTAGCCAATCCAACACTTGCACCAAAAACTTTCTGACTCTGGTCTGAGTTTCCTCCACTTCCACCAAAACCGCCATATCCTTGACGACTTCGATTATACTGACGACTATAACCTGTTTGTTGAGAATAGTAAATCGATGTACTTAATGAAGTCGGTTTCTTACCACCTAACCAAGGTTCTGTAAACGATAAGCTATATGAATTATAAAATGTTCCATTTGTTTGTGCTCGAATACTTAAAGTTTGACCATCACCAGTTGGTAAAGGACTCCAAGCCTCTTTATTAAACATGTTTCTCATAGAGAAATTGGAGAATTTTAAACCCACAGTACCAATAATCATACCTGCTCCCCAACCTCCAGAAAGTTCAATTTGATCATTTGCTTTTTCTTCCAACTCATAGTTAATATCAACCGTACCACTTTCAGGATGCGGTTTCACATCAGGACTAATTGCTTCTGGATCGAAATGACCTAATTGAGCAAGTTCTCGTACACTTCGAATAATATCTGATTTACTAAATAATTCTCCTGGATATGTATACAACTCACGACGAGCAACATGCTCATGCGTTTTCACATTACCAATAATATTAACTCGATCGATAGTAGCTTGTTTTCCCTCTTGCATTCTCATTTCGAGGTTAATCGAATCTTTACCTACTACAGTTTCTACTGGAGACACATTAAAGAATAAATATCCACGATCTAAATACAAGTTACTTACCGCATCATCATCTTCATTTAATCTTTCGCTCAATAACGTTTGATTAAAAACATCTCCTTTTTTAATTTGAAGCACACGCTCTAAATCAAATCCTGTATAAACAGTGTTACCTACCCAATTGATATTATTAAAGAAATATTGGTTTCCTTCTTTAACTCTTATGTGAATATTTACTCGTTCATCTGATATCTGCTCAACACTATCCGATACAACAATTGCATCACGATATCCATCTTCATTGTATTTATCAATCAAGACCTGCTTATCCTCAATCCATTTTTCTTCAATATACTTTGCCGATTTAAAGAAGTTCATCAACTTCTTTTCTTTCGAATCCTTTATTGCTTTTTTCACTTTCTTATCGTTAAAAGCCGTATTTCCTTCCACGATAATATTACTAATCTTTATTTTGTTATTTCGATTAATATTAATGTCAAGTATAATACTATTCTCTTCGGATGTATCATCTCTTTGTATTACCGAAACAGTAGTATTATAAAAACCTTTTTCTTTAAAGTAATCTTCAACGATTTTCTTTGCACTTGAAACAAGATAATCAGTAACCTGAGTACCTTTCATCATATTCAATCTTTCTTTAAGTTTGGTCGTTTCGCTTTTTGATGTACCATTATAATTAACGGAAGCTAAACGAGGACGTTCTTGAAGTTGAATGTTCAAGTAGATTTTATCATCAATTAACTTTGTTGCTGAAATCTGTATGTCAGAAAAAAGTCCTTGTTTATACAGTTTTTTAATTGCTTTTGTTACTTTTTCTCCAGGAACCTCAATGGTACTTCCAACACGTAGGCCAGAGATTTGCACCAATACATTATTCTCTAGATGTTTTACTCCTGTAACCGAGACTCCTCCTATTTCATAATTCTTGGGAGAAGAATAATATAATGCAGGATTGTAAATTGTATCAGTTTCTTGAGCTACCGCACTGAAACTAAGGAATAGAATAAAAATGAAAGTTAATCTTTTAATCATTACTTGAATTATAATGGTTAATTATCGTTTAATTGTTCACTTGTTTTACCAAATCGGCGTTCTCTGTTTTGATAATTTAGAAGTGCTTTGTACAGCTCCTCTTTATCAAAATCAGGCCAAAATAATTCAGTAAAGTACAATTCGGAATAAGCTATTTGCCAAAGCAAAAAATTACTTATTCTATTTTCTCCACTTGTTCTAATCAAAAGTTCCGGGTCGGGAATTCCTCTGGTAGTTAACTCATTGGAGAATGAATCAAAATCAATTTCGTCAGGAGATAACTCTCCATTCTTTACCTGATTTGCAATGTTTTTTAC
>JADGFH010000301.1 GCA_016743925.1 Labilibaculum sp. | reverse complement strand
TGCCAATAGCTAACTACTTCCTCTCGATATAATTGATTTAATACAAACAGCTGATTTTTATCTTTGATCTTTAAATACCCTTTGTGGTCAACAAACAAAAATTTTTGTTCAAATAGATGGTATAATTTCACCATTTGATATTCCGCAAAATTACCGTAAAGTATTTCTTCGTTAGCTAAAAGGTCATATAGGCTATGATATTTATTTTTAAATGGATCAACGTAAAATAAACTTGATTGATCAGAAAAAAGAAGATGGTTCATATAGCCTAATTTTCCATCTTTTAAATAACAGTATTTGCGTGAGACAAAACTTGGAATTTCATTAAAATGCAGAGGCTTAGAACTTATTCTCAATAAGTCAAAATTCACTTCTCCATCTTCTTGAAATAGTTTGTATTGCTTTAATAGAGAATCAAATTGGGCTAAAAGGGTTATGATCTTTTCAAGATGATTAGCACTAGCAGATGGTAGTGTAAATCGAAACCCTTTTAAATCGAATAATTTATTTAATGATTTTTCAATAAAATTTTGAATCAAATACTCAACACTTTTATTTAATGGTTTTAAAATCGCCTGATCATATGAAAATATCTGCAAAAAAGAAAGGTTTTCTTGATAATGAAATACACTTCCTATAGGATACTCATTCTTCGAGCTCATGAATGTTCTTTCCATTACCCCCAGGTCACTGTATTTGCTTACCATCGAGATACACTTTTGATGATTCATGTATTCGAAGAGACCAATAAAGTGAAGTAGATATCGGTATGGATGGTCAGTTTTATTTATGTACTTTTTACTATAAGAAAAGATAGTTGTTGTATCTCCTTCTCCAGAAGCAATAACAGTCTTTTCTTGATCTTCACAAAAGATTAATCTGGTCTCGATATTCATGCCATTCGAATTTTCGAATAACTTATTGTTTAATTCCTCTTCTTTTTTCTGCGCTTTAAGCTTCGTTTTATCCGAAATTTCTAGCTCTGAGTGTTTTCTGATATTTAAAATAAGACGGATATAGTTTAGGTTAGCATCTTTATAATCGATATAACTCAAAATGACTTGCTCACGATCTTTTAGACTTAGACATTTAGGAAAATAATAACCTCTTCTTTCTCTATCGTGTTTTTCTACATACTGTGACAATAAAAGTTCTGCAGATTTATCATATCTCAATAAATAGTTACGTATCTCAAAAGAATAGTATTTTACTAGCTTATTATGATGTAAAATATCAGATATATGAATCTGTTCTAATTGCAATAATTTTAAAAATGATTCTTTACTAATATTCTTGTATCCAGATATTTTAGTTGTGATATCCCAAAATGATTCTTGAAATGTCCAGCATTCTAATTGCTTCAATATCTTAGAAATATTGTCACTATTAATGTTCTTCCAAAATGTAACGATCAATTTCCAAAAACTATCAATTTTACCTTTGACCTTCTGGATATCATCGCTATTCCATTTGGTCAAATACATTTCATTGTCGATGTATAATTTAATCTGATAGAATTCTAAGAGATCATTAATGTCATAGTTTTTATCTTCCTTGAATTCAGACAAGACACTTTCTGCTTGCTCTAAGTTGTGATACCAAGCTAAATCGTTTGGACCGTAATAATTGACTCTTTCAGGATTCATTTTATAAAACTATACAATTAAAAGATTAATGATTATTTATAAACTATCTGGAATTCCTTTTTCTATTTCGATATCTAAATGTTTAGCAAGTCTTTCTAATTCATCTTTTACTGAATTTTCAGAATTATTGAAATGCTTCGATAAATCTTCACTTACAACCTCTCCAAAGCCCTTATCCATATTAGGTTTTTGTACATTTAATAGCATTACAATAAACTTCAGTTTATTACTGTCTAACTCATTCTTTAATAAGTTTTCGATTAATAGTTGAATCTCTTGGTTTTTAGTTTCGGTTATTTTCTTAATATCTATAAAATCCTTGTTTTTCTTAAAGAATGCAGAGTCGCAATTATCCAAATTGGTAATGACCCGCTGAGTTAAGTTGTTTTTTAATTGATTCAGAAATGCTTCATCTAACACATTAAGTAATTCAGACCAATGATCCAATTGCCATTCTGTAGGTTGCTTATTCCCTTTATACCAATTATCCACAAATTGCAGTAAACTATCATAATATGATTTCCCAAGATAGACTCGGCTTTTTTTATGAAGTTCTAGATTTAATGACGATAAATAAGTGTTTTGATCAAATTCTTCATCCCAATCTTCCTTACTTAATTGATTAATTGAATCATATATGTTTTTAAAATCTGTCATCAAAGGGAGCAATAAACATAATTCCTGGCTATTTTCTTTAATTTTTAACTCTATGCAATTAAGTTCTTCTAGAATTTTTGATTCATCAACAAAACGTTTCACTATAACGTTTTCGTCAATATCTTCACACTTATGAATAAGCTTTAGAATGTCTAAATACCTTTTGAAAGGATTATCACCAGAAAAGAAATCATCTTCCATTCCTAATGCAATTTTCACAACATCAATCATCAGTTCATTTCGTTCATCTTGAATCAAATCCCAAGAAATTTCTTTTTGGGCATGTAATTCATCATAAACCCTCTTGGCATTTTCTTCATCCCGTGTGTTCCAAAAGGATCGTGATTGATTTATACCGTACTGAGAATGTCCAACAGATGGTAAACTAAAATCATGAATATTGGTTGTGCAATACCGAACCTGTAACATTGATGATAAGAAAATGGAATCTTCACTTCTTCTATGATGTATAAAGTTGTAAAAACTAGCATTGTTAACCATTTCAACTATTAATTCATCCACTTGGTCATCCTTCAGAAATGATAGTTTATAAATTGCTTTTAATACTACTATTGAATGACTTTGCTCACCTGCATTACCATCATTCCATAATAAATGATTCTTTATAGCAGTAACTATTCCATTCCAATTTGAGACACCTATTTTTATTAGCGCATTGATTGTAGAATGCAGTTGAGTAGGAGGTGGAGTATTTATAGGGATTTTATTTCCAATTTCATCTATTAACTGATCTTTTGGAATGAACCATTTGCCCCAATTAGTTTCATGATTAGCATCAAACCATTGGAACCAGTGATCAGTATCCATTGAAGAAATAGTCTTTATGGTTTTATATTTGTCCTCAACTAGCTTATCTGCTTTATTGATAAAATCAATAAAGAGTGATGCATCGAAATTAGCATCACTAAATTCTTTTTCCAGATGATTTCCTAGCATTGTCCAATAAGATTTCAGAGATAGATTTAATTTGGATACGAATTCCAAATAAGCAAGGTGATTATTTAAACCTAAACTTCCATTGAATTGGACGTTGGTTTTCCTAAGCGAGTTTACAAACGTTGTTAACTTATCAGAATAATTTTCTACGAGAGCTTCTTTCACAATTGAAGTGTAACTGAAAATACTACCTAAGTTTGTTTTTACATGGTGATTAAAAACAAACCAGAAGCCATCTGTATGAATTTCCACTAATTGAAGTACGCTTTTAGAATCATTACTTTTTAGTGCTGATTCTATTTCAGGCTCCAGTAGTAATTGTTGTCCAGTAGCTGACGACACACCAAAACTTAAACCAGCGAGGTCCATTATGATTGTATTAGGTAAATTGGAAGCATGGTGTTCTGCAAGTAATGTGGCGTCTATCAATTTACCTTGAATTTCTTTTACTGATTTTCGTTTAATGAACCTCTGAATAACATAATAGGCTAAACTGTCAATTGGTTTATTATCATCATTGGAAAGTAAAACGACACCTAATTGATTCACATACGTCTTTATTTCTCTTGGAGTTGGTATATCCTTTAAGTCTTCACGTGTTAATTTAAGAATATTAATTACACTTTCAATCTCTGTTAACTTACCACCAAATGCCTTTTGAAGCATCTGAGAGCAGAACTCCTCCCAATCGGTAAAAACAGGTCTAGGAACTTCGAAACGCAATTGGAAACATTTATCGAAAAAACTTTGAGCACAATCTTTTTCACCATTAATCCATAACTTCGATAAACCATCCAAATCATAAGGAACAATCACCCAAATATTACCTGCATGAAATTGTTCTTTGCAATCTGGATTACGTTGCTTTAAGAAAGTTTGTAATGTTGACCATATTCGTAATGACATATCTGCATCGATACGATCTAAATTGTCTATAACCATTACTAGCTGTTGATCTTTATTTTTTTCAAAGGACAACGATAATATTTCATCAAAATACCCTTCGAATTCTATGGATGAACGCTCTTCATCCTCTGAAATTTCTTGTGTCGATTCATTCTCTCCTTCACTTACTAGGAATGACCAGATTTGAGGATCCTTCCACTTCTCTTTTGAAAAAATCAAGCGAATGATATTTACAAGAACAACCAATAATGGGGCCAAGGCAAAAATTACTCCCAGAGTTAATGTCCAATTTATTTGATGAGAGAAATTTAGATCAATCGAATTAAACTTTATGGTTGAAACCATAGCAGCTCCTAATGGAACTAAAAACAATGAGAAAGATAACCATTTGCCAAGAGCCGTGACCTGTCTTGAGTATTTAGATTTTACGATTTTTTTCCGATTAGAAATTCTTTCTTTTAAATCGTCTAACTTTTCATCACCAATTACATCGATCAGTGATTCAAGAAAAACACGCCTTAAAGGATCACCTTCATGTGCCCACGCATCAAAATAAAAGTATTTGAAATCATCATCAGGTATTTTATCTTTTAATAATGAAATTACTGTGGATTTACCACTTCCCCAGTCACCTTCCAACCCAATAGTTTGTCCCCTTCCTTTGTTTGAAATTAGCAACTTATGAATAGCCTCTGCTACATTATCATGAGTTTTGTTTTTAAAAAGATCCTGTTTGGATGCTTCTTCAACTAATGGGGTAAAGTTTATTTTCATTACATCTTGTTTTAGGACAAATTCTCTATTCAATAATCTTCTCAAATTCAGGAACCCTAACTTCCCCCGAAATCAATTTCGGCAAAAGAGTGTCTCTAAGCTTTATTAATTTTGCAGTATCATTTGAATTAATTTCAATCTTCTGGTCCCAATTTCCAGCGAATTTTTCAAAGGATTTCACCATTTCTGGACTGCAGGTTAGCCAAATAATATTGTTAAAATCTTTTTGGTTTATACTTCCAAAAACAGTCCCTTCTGCTTCGTATTTGTTAAAATGATCTCGAAGTTGAAGCATAGAATAATATGTGTACGAACGGCTACCGGTTCTGTGTCTTACAGCAGCAATACCTCTACCAATACAACAATCTTCCGTAGCTAAATTTATATCTCCAACTGGAGCACGAACGCTTACTAAAACATCAGACTTGTTCGCAAATCTTTTGGGTTGAGTACAAAAAATTCTATTTTTTGGATATCTAAAACCAAAGTCAGTTCTTCCTTGAAAAAAAGGAATTCCGATTCCTTCTTCATTATACGTAGAACCAGGAGGAGACTGTCCCATTGTTAAATTAAATTCTTTTCCAACTGAGCGAACTCTCCACCCCTTAGGCACCCACTTCTCCAATTCCTCACTATACTCAAACTCATTGGGAAATAGTTTTTGAATTTCTTCAGGTAGAGGCTTTCTGTTATTACCTAGAATCTTGCGGTTCTCTGCTTTTACATGCAGTTCTTCGGGAATTGGGTTTCCTGCAGCTAGAGCATTGTCAATTACTGGATCAAAATCGACAAACCAAGATTTAAACAGAGCTTGCGCCATTTGCTCCAATGTTTGGTTCATTTGGCGGTTGAGTTCTATTTTATCATCTAATGAGCCTAGAATATGAGCAATGCGTTTTTGTTCTGGGAGTGGTGGGAGATTGATTGGAATTTCATTTAATACAGGAACAGTTAAACTTGGAACAGCAGAACCAACATTAAGTGATACAAAATCTATTATAGATAATTGATAAAATAAAAATCTCGGATTAGTTTTCTCTTGATTAATTTTAGTCCAAAATATAGTATCAACAGTCCAAAAAGGCTCTTCTATAAAATAAATATTATTTAAAGAGCCTTTTCTTGGTATTAATATCGATATGTCCTCATAAAGATATTCATCAACCATTCTCATTATTCCACCAGTTCCATAACAAGGTATATTCCCCTCATTAAGCTTTTTGTGGTCTTTTCCGTACTTTATTTCAAGAACATTACCAAGTTTTGTCTTTCCCCACTTATTCTCCATAACCCAAAACCTCCCTATTTTTCAATTGTTCAAGAATTGTCATACTTTCGGCATTCATTTTTGAGAAAGCGAACCATTTTTCACCCAAATCTTTTAGCGAAGTACCAATGTGGTAAAGTTCTTTTTGGTCAAGAATTAGGAATCGGTCGTGAGCTTTATTCAAGCGTTTTACTTTTATTTCGGGATATTGTGTGTTGTGTTTCTTCAAATCGAGTTGTAGTTGCTTACTAATTTGTTGGGTGTAAATTGTTGCTTCTACTTGTTTGTTACGTTTGCTTAGCAGAGTAAGTACACTGTCATCTACGTAATTGTCAATTAAAATAATAGATTTTTCTGCTTTACGAATTAAATCAGAAACAAAAGTGTAGGCATCGAATACCTGTCCATCGAAAAATATGCCTCGATCCGGTATTTTTTCTTTATTCTCCAAAGCGTTAAAAACTTGTTCAAATTTATGCTCATTTTCCACTTGTTTTTGTTCTACCTGGTTCAATCGTTGCAAAAATAAACTGCTATTCATTATTTGTTTGCGCATTAAAACAAAGGCATTCATAATTCGGATGCTTACCTGTATGGCAGTTTCGCTTCGTAGAACTGCTGACAACATCGAAATTCCTTGTTCGGTAAATACATAAGGAAAAGATGACGAATGTTTCAGCGATTTAAACCGGTCGCAATTTGCGACCAGTTGCTCAACTTCTTGCGCATTTAATTGAAATCGAAAGTTTTCTGGGAATCTTGCAATGTTTCGTTTTACCTGTTCGTTTAG
>JADGFH010000300.1 GCA_016743925.1 Labilibaculum sp. | reverse complement strand
GTTGGGTGCTGGTTGGCACCATCACCAGCATTAATTACTGGTACATCAGAAACTTCCGAGGCATAACGTGCAGATCCTTCTATTGGATGACGCATAACTACCAAGTCGCAATAGTTACTTACCATTTTAGTGGTATCCTTTAAAGTTTCCCCTTTAGTAACGCTTGAAGAAGAAGAATCAGTGAATCCAACAATTCTGCCACCCATACGACTAATTGCAGTTTCGAAACTCAGGCGAGTACGAGTAGATGGTTCGAAAAATAGAGAAGCTACAACTTTCCCTTCCAATAGGTTGCAGTTTGGATTTTTTTCGAATTCAGCTGCTCTAGCTAATACTTCCAGGATTTCTTCTTTTGTGTAGTCGTCGATCGATACTAAACTTTTGTTATCCATTGATTAAAAATTAAGTGTGTATATAAAATGATTGTATTTTTTTTGGCACAAAAAAAAACCAACAATTACTAAATTAAATAGTAATGTTGGTTTTTTTGAAAAATATTGTTGAATTGGATTACCCAAATAACAGAAAAGGGAATTGATCCTTACATCGTGTTTACATCTAAATAAGAAATGAAAAATGTGAAAGAAGAAGTAAAGGCGTTTACTTCTTTTTGCATTAATTGCGGTTCTAGATTGATTTAATACTCTCTCCATTCTAGATCACAAATATAGGTATAAATTATGCTTATATTCAAATCGAAAAAGGAATAATTATTAACAATTTAACATGTAAAATAGAAAATGCTATTGTTTAACTTATGTATAATCTTGAAAATAAATAAACTATACTGTTTTAACAAAGTCTGATTTTACGCTATCAATTTTGCTAAATTTTCCGATGATGCGATCGACTTCACTCTGTCGAATGCTTAGGGTAATTTTGCAGGTTAGGTTAAAATCTTGCCCTAATTGTTCTGGCTGATCATCTTTTATTATTTTCATCACATCATTCATCACCAAATAATCGAAATTAATATCGTAGATGTCGTTAACAGTTTTGTCGAGAATTTGAGCATTAGAAATTACTTCGGAAGCTGCTGTTTTGTATGCGCGAATAAGACCACTAACACCTAATTTCGTTCCTCCAAAATAGCGAATTACTACGATTAGTATGTTGGTTATGTCATTCGATAATATTTGTCCTAGAATTGGTTTTCCGGCAGTAGAAGAAGGTTCTCCATCATCGTTAGCTCTAAAATCTTTTTTGTCAGCGCCAAGCATATATGCATAACAATGATGACGAGCGTCGTAATATTCTTTTTTTAGGCTTACAATATGCGCTTTAATTTCTTCTTCGGAAGTAACCGGATAGGCATGGGCAATAAATTTACTTCCTTTCTCTTTGTATAATCCTTTGGATGTTGTGCCTATTGTTTTGTAAGTATCGTTGCTCATTACTTGCTGCAAAGTAGAGGTGTTTAGTATGTAAGGATAAAAATAGCAATAAATGCAAGTACAATGCCCAATAGATTCACTTTGTTTATTTTTTCTTTGAAAATACCAAGACCAATTATAACAGAACAAGCTACAATACCAATATTAATAATGCTAAAAACGATAGAGCTATCAAATCCGGAACTGTTTAGAGATGCGATTAAAAAATATAGGGAACCAAAATTTACTAAACCAAGAATAAGGCCACCAATTAATACTTTTACTTGAAAGAGTTTTAAGAGATTCTCTCTTTTAATTAGCAAAGTAAGTATTCCTGATATTCCGGCAATGGCAAAGAGTAGAGTAGAGAACTGTTCTGTTCCTCCATTGCTTAGAAATTCTTGCTGTGCATATTTAACCAAGGAATCAACGGTTCCTGCACCAAAAAATAGTAGAATTGGAAACCATAGATGTTGGCGATTTAATTTATCACTTTTCCCTTTGTATATACTTAATAGAACCGCACTAACAGCAATTACAATTCCCAAAATCTTATTTGTTGATACTGCTTCTTGATAGTATAAGATTGAAAATAGCAAGGGCAATACAAAAGACATTTTGCTGGCTAAGGTAGTAACTGAAATTCCTGCTTTTTGTGTAGACTTGCCGATAATAAAGAAAACGCCAATAAATAAAGCTCCAATTAATATGGAGATGTTAAACCAATCTTCTTGAATGATATTTTGAACAACAAATGCTTTGTCGGACAATAAAAATCCGCAGATAGCAGCGGTTACATAGTTAATGATAATTGCTAGTAAAATATCAACCTTAAATTTTTCAAGATATTTAAAGGTTATGAAAATTCCTGTTGAAGTAAGAATTGCAAATAGTAGATTGAGCATATTTTCGAGTTTGGCGCAAAGTAATCAAAATATCCTGATCCTAAAATAAGAAAAGCAGATTCAAATTGAATCTGCTCTCTAGGGTAGTAATAATAGTAGTTAGTAGTTAAAAACTACATTTTTAATTTTTTATCGATTTCATCAATCTGAGTTTTGAAACCTCTATCGGTATCAATCAAATTGTTTACTGTTTTACAGGCATGAAGAACTGTTGCGTGATCTTTTTTTCCAATTTGTGAACCAATCGAAGCCAAAGAAGCTTTTGTTAATGATTTTGAGAAATACATTGCAATTTGTCTTGCTTGTACAATTTCTCTCTTTCTGGTTTTCACTTGCAACACATCAATTGGTAATGAGAAATGGTCACAAACCACTTTCTGAATGTAATCAATTGATAATTCTCTTTTTGTATTCTTAACCAGCTTATCGATAATCGTAATAGCTAGTTCAAGATTTAATTCCTTTTTATTTAAAGTAGATTGTGCTAATAATGAAATTAAAGCACCTTCTAATTCTCTAACGTTGTTTGTTACATGGCTTGCAATATATTCAATAACATCATTGTCAAGTACAATACCATCCTTATATGCTTTCTGATGTAAGATACGAACTCTTGTTTCGTAATCAGGATTCTGAAGATCTGCAGAAAGTCCCCACTTAAATCGAGAAAGTAAACGGTTTTCCATTCCTTTCAACTCAATAGGAGCTTTATCAGAGGTAAGAATTAACTGCTTACCTGATTGATGCAAATGGTTGAAAATATGGAAGAACGTATTTTGTGTTTTTTCCTTACCTGCTAATTCCTGAATATCATCAATAATAAGAACGTCGATCATTTGATAAAAATGAAGAAAGTCATTCTTGTTATTATTTCTGATCGCTTCAGTAAATTGAGTTTGAAATTTATTCGCACTTACATATAATACTGTCTTATCTTGATAAAGCTCTTTGGTTTTAATACCAATTGCTTGCGCTAAGTGAGTTTTACCTAAACCAGAATCACCATATAATACTAATGGATTAAAAGCTGTACCTCCAGGATTTTCAGAAACAGCCACACCCGCTGATCTTGCCAATCTGTTACATTCACCTTCAATAAAGTTACCAAAGGAATAATCAGGATTTAATTGCGAATCAATGTGCAATTTTTTAATTCCAGGAATAACGAAAGGATTCTTAATCGTTTGTTCTTCCTTATCATTTGGCATACTAACCGGACGGTTTTTAGTATTTGCACCATTATTTCCAGGTACTATTACCGAAACAGGTTTTGCATTTGCAATGTGATTGTTTTCCATCACTACATTGTACTCCAATTTAGCACTGTTCCCAATCTCTTTGCGCAGTGTTTTTCGAAGAATATCAATGTACTGTTCCTCCAGATATTCATAGAAGAAATGGCTTGGAACTTGTAATGTTAGGATTTGATTCTCCAAATTTAATGGTACGATAGGTTCGAACCATGTTTTGTAACTAATTGGAGGAACATTGTCCTTTATTACAGCCAAGCAATTATTCCAAACCTTGGAGTGATTATTATTCATTTCTGTTTCAGCGTTTTAAAAAATGTGGGTGTGTCAAATTTTGCTTATGCAAGATTGTGAAAAAAAAACTTAAAAAAAAATTATTTTGCTCTTGACTTTTTAAAAACATTTACTAGCATGCGGAAAATAAGGGATACAGAAATGTAAAAAAAATGAAATTTTACAATGATCTGAAAATGAATAATATAGACGTTTAAATCATTTAACTTTCTGGTATCTAATCATTTCCGTGTAACATGCTTTTAAGTCTTTTTTAGCTAATGTAAACTCAATCTATATTATACATAATCATCGACCTGTTAAATTTAATTACAATCTCGTTCTAGTTGGTAGAGGTTCAATAGATTATGAGCTTTTAATTTACTATAATTACAGCCGTTAAATAAAATTCAATTCTCAGGACTAATCTTTATAATAAAGGCATCTGGAAAATCTTCCTTTATTTTCTTTAGCTGGCGTATAATTTCCTTATAGTTCTGAGTGTGTCCAATTGTGTATTTATATCGGGCGTTAAAATAGATTTCTTGAACTTTCTTATTTCCTTTGAAACTAGCGTCGTTGAGAGCTATTTGTTTAGCAGAGGAGAGGATTTGCACTCGATAATAAATTTGATTTAATTTATCTCTTTTCTTTTTAGATTTATCGGAATCCATGTAAACAGTTTTTCCTGCATCGAATAAAGAAAAGTGCATGTATTTTTTAGGATTGTTTTTTAAATCAATTAACAAATTGGTTAAGCCATTAGAGGCAGCCTCTAGGTTCATATATAAGGTATCGTTATTTACTAACAACCCCATTGAACCTTTTCCTGAATTAATTTTATCAAGAATTTCATTGGTTTGCTTTAAGCTTAGTTTGGCATTATTAATTGTTTGTGCAATATCTGCTCCAGACAATGAATCACTAATTGAAGAAAAATTAGTTAATATGGTTGAGATATTTTTATTATTATCCTTTAAATTTTCCGTAATTGAATCGACATTTGAAAAGATATTTTCAAAATGACCTTTTTGTCCTGTCATAATTGTGTCAAGAGTTCCTGATGCATTTTCTAGTTTTTTAAAAGTCTGTTCAATACTCCCAAAACTTCTGGTTAGATTATCTCTTGTGTTTTCATTAAATATATATTGTATTACGGTAAGAACAGAGTCAACTCCCGACATTAATTTTTCTGCTTTCTTTTTTAAAGGCAACATTTGCATGCTAACTTGTTCCTTTAAATCTCCTTCGATAGTTCCTTTTAGCGTATCTCCAGACTGAAGGAAATTTTTTGAATTACCCGGAACTAGTTTGATTTGCTTTGTTCCCATGATATCGGAACTTTCAATATGCGCATGAGAATTTGCAGGCAATTTAAAACTTTCTGATATTGAAAATTGAACTATTAATTTATCCGCAGATGCATTACTAAATCGAATTGATTTAATTTGTCCTACTTTAAAACCTTTAAGTGTAACGTAACTGGATTTCTTTAATCCATCCACCCGGTCATAACTGGCATAGAAAAACTGTTCATTGGAGAAGACATTAAATCCTTTCAAGAAACTTACACCCCAAATTAGAATTACAATTGCTCCAATTACAACAAGTCCTATTTTAGCATCTTTTGTGAAATTCATATATCTATATTAAATATGTGCTTTTGTAGTATTAAATTATTTTATGGTAAAATTACTCATGTTTTTTGAAGTTTTTTCGCTTTTGACAATGAAATTCGCTCTCCTTTGTAAAAAGCGACCACAAAACAATCTTTAATTTTCTTTCTAAGCTCAGTTTGAATACGCACGATTTCTTTATAATTATTAGTGGAGCCAATCGTATATTTATAGTTTCCTTTTAGTTTTCGTTCTTTTATGTTTTTTAAGTTATAAAAGGCTTTTGAAGTCAAAGGGATTGGTTTAGACGATGATTTTATCTGAACACAAAATTCTACGGTATTTTTAATTTCTGGAACAAGAATTTCTTTTACTGCATCGTTTTTTATTTCAGTTTCAACGTGTGTAATTAATTCCTCTTGTTTTAAAACGACACTGCTTTCTTCTACACTGTTTTTATAATCTCGGAATGCTCTGAAAATGGCACTTGCTAAATAATCTTGATTCGAATTATTCTTTAGGTACTTACCTTCAGTAGGGTTGGATACAAAGCCAACTTCAACTAATATAGATGGCATACTAACTTGTTTTAGAACCCAAAATCCAGCTTCTCGAACACCTCTCGAATGGCGTCCAACTCTTGTTTTAAACTGAAATTCTGTCAATTCCGCTAGACTAATGCTTTTATCTCTATTAATGCCTTGCATTAAGTTGAAAATAATATACGATGCAGGGTTGTTGGGATCGAATCCTTCGTATTTTGTACTGTAATCATCTTCGTAAAGCATTACTGCATTCTCTTTCATTGCAACTTCCAAATTCTCTTTTGTTTTATGCAATCCTAATGTATAGGTTTCGGTACCTCGAATCTTTGGATTGTTATTGGCATTTGCGTGAATGGAAATAAATAAATCAGCCTTGTTGTGATTTGCAATATCAGATCTTGTTCCCAAAGGAATAAAAACATCTGTTTTTCTTGTGTAAATTACTTTAATTGTAGGGAAATACTTTTCGATATATCCACCTAGTTTTAAGGCAATACTTAGTACAACATCTTTTTCTTTTACGGATCTTCCAACCGCACCAGGATCTTTTCCTCCATGACCAGCATCAATAACAACTGTATTAATTGTGTAATGATCACTTTGGGCGTATCCTTTTTCACTTGCAAAAGAGAATGCAAATAACAGTAATAAAATGGCTGATGATCTTACGGTTAGACCACTTGATATTTTGTTGTAGATAATGTTCATTAGAAAAATCTTCATAAAAGAACTTAAAAAATGTTTTTGAAGTTCGTTTCGATTAGGGAATATAGTACTTTTATTTGTATTTTTGGCGTCCTAAGGAAGGGCAACCGTTAATTTAATTCGAAGTTAGCAAGCACTTCTTAACCTGATTCTTTTACAAAAATAATAGATAAAAATTGCAATTGAAATTACTACAACGAGTTTTTATTCTTTTCATTGGAGCCATAATTCCATTGAACATCTACGCTTTTATTGATCCAGCCAGTGATCATGATTATATTCAGCCTGTTACCAATTGGAGTAGCGAGGATTTTTCACATCTTCTCAATAAGAAGATTA
>JADGFH010000299.1 GCA_016743925.1 Labilibaculum sp. | reverse complement strand
ACTACCTGATATTTTAATTCCAATAGGTGCTCGCATACCTGTTTGCAACATGATCAATCGAGTTTCGATTGGTTGCAGTTTAGGAGCAGAGGTTACGCCTGGAATTTTAGTAGCATTCACAATTTCGGTCCAAATATCATCAGGAGATTGAATGTGATCTCTCCATTGACGGTAGTATTCACCATGACCATCAGGAATCAATTCCCCTTGTTCGTCGCGAATAAAATTATCGTTGTCATCTACTGCAAAGCGAATTCTTTTACCGTACTGATTTGTTTTGTATTCACTCTTGTAGTTGATTACATTCTCGTACATTGAAATAGGAGCAGGATCTAAGGCCGATTCTACACGCCCCAATTTACCAACTACCATTTCTATTTCTGGAATGTTAGCAACAGCCATATCCAAGTTACGAAGCACGCGCTTGTTTTCTTCAATACCTGCATGTGGCATAGATGTTGGCATCAAAAGGAATGATCCTTCATCAAGCGAAGGCATAAACTCTTTTCCAATTCCAGGATAGTTGTGATACATTGTTTTCCAAGCTGAAGTACCAGCTATATTAATTCCTATTTTATCGAGTCCTCGGGAAACAAATCCGAAGGTATTTCCAAAGCCTAACCAAATGATTACGCCCCACAAAACAATAAATGTAGGAATCGAAAGGAAAATGAATTTGTATCGTAATGCCCAGTTCAAGATTCGTTTATAGAATCGCATGAAAACCAGAAATACAGACAACAGCAGTGCGATACTTAAGATTACAAACAGGTAGTTCGCAAACAAGGAATTGGAAGCTCCTAATGGCAACCATTCTTTTGCCAATAAAAAGGAAACTGCAAAAGCAATGACCAATAGATTTGCCCAGAATAACTTCTTTTCGTGTTTGGTAAAATATTGTGCGGCAAGATTAATACCACCTAGTAAAATCAAAGTGATACCAATCCAAGCTGAGAATGCAAATAGGGTATAGATTCCTACTAGAATTAGCAAAGTATTCGATACCAATTTGATGTTTCTCTTTTTGGTGCGAATGGAAAACAACCAATGAGCCATTGCAGGTAGAATAATAATGGCAACTGCTAATGCCGAAAAGAGTACAAAGGTTTTGGTGAAAGCCAATGGTCGGAATAGTTTTCCTTCGGCTGCTTCCATTGAGAATACTGGAATAAAACTAACAATGGTTGTTAGAACAGCCGTAATAACTGCAGGAGCAACCTCAATGGTCGCTTCGTATATTACGTCCCGAATGTTCCTATTCGATTTGTTGAGTTCCAAGTGTCGAATCATGTTTTCGGAGAGCACAATGCCCACATCAACAATGGTACCTATGGCAATGGCTATCCCCGAAAGGGCAACAATATTTGCATCGATATGAAAATAGCGCATGGCGATAAAGGTCATCAGTACCGCTATTGGAATTAATGTTGAAATCAGGATACTTGCACGTAAATTCATCACCATAATGATGATCACAATAATGGTAATAATAATTTCAAGTGTTAATGCACTTTCTAAAGTTCCAAGAGTTTCATAAATCAGCTGAGTTCTGTCGTAAAAAGGAACTACTGTTAGTTGTGAAATACTTCCATCGGCTAATTCCTTTTGAGGCAGACCAACGGAAAGTTCTTCGATCTTTTCTTTTACATTGTTGATCACCTCCAACGGATTTGCACCATATCGGGCAACCACCACACCACCAACAACATCGGCACCCATTTTGTCGAGTGCACCACGACGATCGGAAGGACCGTAATGAACATTGGCCACATCGCGAATACGCACAGGCGTATTGTCATTTACACTAACAACTGCCTCTTCTAAATCGGCAAGGTTTTTTACGTAACCAATTCCGCGTACGAAATATTCTGCTTGATTAATTTCAATTGTTCTGGCACCAATATCCAAATTGGATTTTTTCACCGCATTCATGATCTGCATCAGGTTAACGCCGTGAGCTTGCATGGCTGTTGGGTTAACATCTACCTGATATTCCTTTACGAAACCACCAATTGATGCGACTTCGGATACACCACTTGCAGCAGCCAAGGCGTATTTCACCTGAAAATCCTGAATACTTCTGAGTTCTTGGAGATCCCAACCTCCAGTAACTTCACCTTCCGGACTTCTACCTTCTAAGGTGTACCAAAATATCTGGCCCAAAGCCGTAGCATCAGGTCCAAGGGTTGGTTGTACATCACCAGGTAAGAGGTTTTGCGGTAAGGAATTCAGTTTTTCCAATATTCGGGATCTACTCCAATAGAATTCGATCCCTTCATCGAAAATGATATAGATACTTGAAAATCCAAACATGGAAGAACTACGAATGGTTTTTACACCCGGAATTCCCAGTAGGGATGTGGTAAGGGGATAGGTGATCTGATCCTCGATGTCCTGAGGAGAGCGTCCTGCCCACTTTGTAAATACGATTTGTTGGTTTTCCCCAATATCTGGAATGGCATCAACGGCCACTGGATCTTTAGGTAGAAATCCTACGTCCCAAGGAAAAGGTGATGTTATAATTCCCCAGCTTACGAACACAACAAGAAGTATGGCTGTGACGAGTTTATTCTCTAAAAAGAATTTGATTGTCTTATTCAACATGTGAAAATCAATTACGAATTATTAATTACGAATGAGCAATTATCCTTCGAATCACAAATTGTCGATACAGAGTATTCTAAAGTCAAGTATTAGCTTTCGCCATACCAGATCATTACAATTAACTCGTAATTACTAATTTGAAATTCTTAATTGATTTTTTTCATAAACGAAATACCTGATTCAATATGCACAAATCAGGCAAAGAAGGAGGAGAGGTATCCTCAAGAATAAAGTTGTTGGTGATAACTTGTGAGTTCTCAAAATCTACAAGCAATGGAATACTTGAAAATAATAAGTCCATTTGTGCTGCTTCAGTCAAATCAAATGAAGATGTTATATAATCAGTATCTACTTTAATCTGTTCTGATTTTTCATCACAACAGCCACAAGGAGTTTCGCAACAGCTTTCTGCTTCTACAAAAATTGCGGTAGAGAAAAGTTCTCCACCAGAATAATGCTTATTAATACTCACACCTGCCGTTGAGATTAGCAGAAGAAGTATCATTATTATATGTCCAATTTTTTTAATTCGCATACATTGAGTGCATTATTCAAAATCAAAACTACACAATTATACTTAAAACTTCATTAAAAGGTTTGCTTGTTAACAAAGGTTTAACTTTATCAGTTATCAGAGATCAATAATTAATGAATAGAAAGGTTTTAGAGTAGCATGAAATGATTTATTATTTTTCTAATGTGCAAAATTTGGTACTATTTATGTTTTCAACCTAGCTTTGATGAAAGTATCAGGAAGAGGATTAGTATTTTAGCCCCTTGAATATTAAAGGTTAATTGTTTACTGATCACTGTTATTTGTTCTCTGATTAAGCTATCTTTGCAATCCAATAAAAAAGAATAGTTGTGGAAAATTTTAAACAATTAGGTGTAAACAAAGATTTCGTTAAGGGCTTAGATGAACTTGGCATTGTTAAACCTACTCAAATACAAGCAGAAGTAATTTCTGTACTACTTAACGGAAATACCGATTTAATAGGACAGGCACAAACAGGTACAGGTAAAACTGCTGCCTTCGGATTGCCTTTATTGCACCGAATTAATACAAAACTTGACAAGGTTCAAGGATTAATTTTATGTCCTACGCGTGAATTAGGACAACAAATTGCCAAGCAATTGTTCAAGTTCACGAAATACTCCGATAAGATCTTTACTGAATCGGTTTATGGTGGTGAGCCAATCGAAAGACAAATTAAGGCTTTGCGCAGACCAACTCATATCATTGTGGCTACACCTGGTCGTTTAATCGATTTGGTAAAAAGAAAAGCAGTTGATTTGACCTATGTGAAGACTGTAATTTTAGATGAGGCCGATGAGATGTTGAGCATGGGTTTCAAAACTCAGTTAGATGAGATTTTGAATTATGTAACAGGTGTTGAAAACAAATGGTTATTTTCGGCTACTATGCCTCAGGATATCATGAAGATGATTAAAAAACACTTTTCTCCTAGTGCACACAAAATTGAGGTGAGTGGTAGAAACGTGGTGAATAAAAACATTCAGCATCAATTTTTGATTTGTGAGGATAACGAAAAATTGAACATTCTAATTCAATTCTTGCAATCGGAAAGAGACAATAGAGGCCTTGTTTTCTGTAAAACCAAAGCTGCAGCTCAAACATTAGCCAAGCAGCTTATGGCTAAAAATATTCCTGCCGATGCCATTCATGGCGATTTAAAGCAGATTGAGAGAGACAAGGTAATGCGTGCTTTCAAAAACGAAAGCCTGCGAATTTTGGTTGCTACCGATATTGCAGCCAGAGGTATCGATGTGGATAGCTTGTCCTACGTAGTGCATTATCAGTTACCCGATAAAGAAGAGTATTACACGCACCGAAGTGGGCGTACTGCTCGTGCTGGTAAGGAAGGTGTTTCGTTGGCATTGGTAAACAGCAAAGAGTTGAAAAGCATTCGCTATTTCCAAAAAGCATTAAACATTGCTTTTAGTCAGATTAGACCAAGAAAATAATATTCTGTAGAAATGCACAACTGTGCATTTGTACAACAAAATATAATAAAAAAGACGCGATTGTATCGCGTCTTTTTTTGTTAGAATAGCTATCTCGTTTTAAATGAAAAAAAGAGAAGCCATTTCTGAAATATTTATTTTAAAACCAGTGAAATGTCTTGTATTTCATTGGTCCCTGTATTTATCGAAAATTCTTTCTTAATCTTATTTTCAGGATTACTAACCACAAATTTATAATTGGTTCCCTTTTTTAATTTGAATTGAAGAAATTGGTTCATATCATCTGTTTTGCGAGGAGAATAACCAAAGTTTACATTTTTTTCATCCAAAGAAACATCTACACGACAACTTAAACGCGATTCGCTTTTTGAGGTGTTATTATCGTCGAAAACCACCACATTTGCCATCAATTCGTCTTCTTTTAGTTGGCTGTTTTTAACCGATTCCTTATATATATCAATATAACGTTGTGTTACATTTTGTCCCCATGCTAGCGTTTCTTTTTTGTTCGATTTCTCCGAACGAGCTTTCATTTTTTCAAAACGTGGACGTACATTTTCTGGTAATTTATTTACGTCAACCACTTCCATAATGCGACCATCTGGTGCAGCATAATAAGGCATATCGGTTGGTTTGTAGGAAGCTGCATAAACCCAGTGGAGCATATTTTCCGGATCAGATTTTCCAGCATCGGCTAAAAACCACGATTTATTTAAAGCATCAGGATAGTATTCAATAAACTGCCATTCATCCTTAATTAATACTTCGCTCCAAGTGTGGTTTCCCTTGTAATTTGTCCACATGGCTGTTCCTGCCAAACGCGATGGAATTCCAACAGAACGATAGGCATCGGTAAGTAAAATTGATAAACCGGTGCAAGTTGCCATATTCTCTTTCATGGCTTGGAAGGGGCTAATGTCAACTCGCGAACGTTTGGTGTTGTATTCAACATTAACTTCATCTTTTATATTCTTGGCAATAGACATTAAGGCAGAAACCATATCGTCTTTACCTTCGGCATATTTAGCAAAACGTTGGTAGAAATCTTTTCGCCAGGCGTCGCGTTCTTCCGAGATATTGGCGTAAGGCAAAACCTCGTTAAAGAAAACTGAATCGGGTAGGGCAGCGCACCATGCATATTTCTCGCGTGCTTTGTAGGCATACTCCGAGTTTTCAAGAAGGAAATCAGCCTTTAAAGTCGTAAGATCGCGTTGTGGCATATAACTAATAATAAATGCCATGCCTTCCTTTTGCTCTTTTGGCGATTCGCTAAGTGCTTTTTGTAGCTCTGCTGAGTTTTCACCGGCATTGGCAAAGGCAGTTTCTAATAGCGTGTTATAAGTTTTTGGAACTCCGGGGTATTTCGATTGACATCCCCACGCAAGTGCGATAAAGACAAGCAATGTTACTAGTTTATTCATAATTGAGTTATTAAGATATTTTAATGCTGGAACAAATCTAGTGAAAAAAAGAATTGATGTATTATTCCAAATCATTAAAATAAATTGCCCTAGAGTAACTTTTCAATGGCATCCGTATATTTTTTGTATTCCTGTTCTTTTCCTTCCAGAACTTCAGGAAATCCTGAATCTATAAAACGAATTATTCCCTCGGCGTCAATTATCATTGTAGTAGGATTGGCTCGTAGAAAATAGTCTTTTAGAATTTTTGCCTTCGAAATACAAATTACAGGATATTGAATGGGATTATACCAACCAGCTACCGATTTATTAGGAGATGAGATTTTAAGCTTTTCATTGAATTTTACGATATTTACCTTAGGTTCATGTGTTATTGCAATCACCTTAACGCCTTTATCAGCAAATTCCTTTTGCAGTCGATTAAGATAAGGCACTTCAAGCATGCATCCTTTGCAATGCAGAAAAAAGAAATTAACTACGGTAATTCCATTTTTAAAATATTGAGGTTTTATGCTATCACCAACAACAGTAACAAATTCGCTTGTTGGAAATTCGTGATTAATTAAATTTCTGCATTTGGCATCTAATTCTGAATAAGTCATACCGTTTACCAATTGAAGCTTCTCCATACTAATAGGTGCTTCTCTTTCTTGTGCACTTAGCGAAAATAAAGTTACTGTGATCAGGAATAAGCTTAATGTAAATCTCATATTAAAATGTTTTTTAAGTGAATCCCCCAATTGGTTCAAAGCAATTGAGGGATTGTATTAATGTATGTGGTTAATGGTTTTAGCGCACTAGTATTCCAACTTGTTCTAATATTTGGCGTTCCGATCCTTCGTAAAATAAATCAAGACATGCTCGTAAATCAGAGCAATAAGTCATTAGTTCCTGATGACTTTCGTTCTTTTGTACGGTGGCAACCTGAGCTTCTCCATCTTCTTTTTCCGCTTTTATTTTAAGCTGATCAATTTTAGCCAATTCCAATGCCATTTCAG
>JADGFH010001079.1 GCA_016743925.1 Labilibaculum sp. | reverse complement strand
TGCTGCCTTCTTAAATATTTCGTAGTTAAACTCTTTTGCCATATTGTGAAGATATAATCTTTAATAATAACGCTGACACAGAGTTATGAACAGTGTCTTGGCAAATAGCCAGTAAACTTGTACTCTGCTCCGGGCAATTCGCTAACGTGGCCATAAAATGCCAACAAATAGCAAAGAACTCCAAGAATAGGACTGATAATTAAAAATCGTAGGTATTTATTCATTGGTGTTTATGGGATTTCGATTCAGCTAATTAAATTCCTATTAAAGATAAGGCAAACAGTTTTGAATTGCACTTTGAAAAGTCTCAATTTCGTTCTAATCGTTTATTCACTTGCCAAACGCAATTCTCTTACTGTTCATTTGTCCTTAACTATCGATCTTTACGATGAGCGTATATTACTTTCATAACTTTCCCATATTCGTATTCAGAGCTAATTTCTTGCGTTGCATTCACCAAAGCCTCATAAATTTCGTCATTATCCAAATCCATTTTTTGGCTTGCCTCCATTAAGAATTTTGCCAATTCATAGTTTGAAGAAATATTTTCGGCCTTTGAAATCAATTTCAATTGCTGATCAACAGTTAGTTCTTGTTGATTTAGCAAAGCATGATAAAATTTACTTACCTCATAATCTGATGAAATGTTATCTGATGCCTCCATTAAAAAATCGAAACGTTCTGTTCCTAATTTTTCATATTCAATTAAACCTTTCAACACACCCGTGTACGAATAATCAGACGAAATTTCTTCAAGCAAATTATTAAACTCATCGAGATTTTCTTTGTTTAACATACCGCCCTTAATCATCGAATTTACAATTTGCGTCATTTCATAATCCGAAGAAATCGAATGAGACAGTTCAATTATTTGATTAATATTCTCGGTAGATAGCCCATTTTCATGTAATAAAGATTTAATAATTTGCGATTTTTCATAATCTGAAGACAAATCTTCAACCTGAATAAGAACTTTTCTCAATTGTTCGTTCGTTAATCGATCATCCTTTAAAGCCATTTTCATCAAATTCGATTTCTCGTAATCCGACGAAATATCATCAAATGCACCTATAAACAAACTAAACGTCCCATTATCCAAATCATTTTGTTTGTAAACTGATTTTAGTACTTGAGAGAGCTCATAGTCCGATGACAATTCCTCTAAACTATTAAAAAACTCCGTAGACAACTCCATATCAAGCAAAAATGCAGGGTTGTATTTTTTGTAAATTTGAGACAATTCATAATCCGAATTAATTCGATAAGGAAATTCTCTCAATAAGGATTGTAATTCAGACTTCTTAAGTTCATTGTTCTTCAGCAAGTAACCAACCATCTTCGATTTGTAATAATCACTATCGGTCTCTTCCAATTCACTTAAAAATCCTTCAACACCCTTCTTCTCGTATATTTTGTTCACACGATTTTCTAAATCGAGTCCTGAATTTCGAATTACGTCAGGCAGAACTTCCTTCATCCATTCCCTACCCTTTGGCTCAAAATTAATTTCCTTACTGCCTTCGAAATAACGATATACCACACGACCATCATCAGAGCTAATGTATAGCTTCCGTTTCATACCAAAACTAACCATGCTAATTTTCAAATATGCATCCTCCGATAAAGAAATAACATCTGTATAGTTATCGTTAAAAGTCAAATCGCCATTGGTGGATATTTTCAATTTTTCAAAATTCCAGCTTGAATTTCTAGTGATGCGAATTTCCTTATCTGGCTCTGTAGCCAAACTGCTAAAGCTCGCATTTAGAAATGCGGCAATAATCAATGTGATGAATAGTAGTTGTTTTTTCATATTCTAAGTGTTTGTTCTGTTCTTCATTATATAGTTTCTGT
>JADGFH010001078.1 GCA_016743925.1 Labilibaculum sp. | reverse complement strand
TAAATACCATTATTAAAGAAATTCCGTCTAATGTAAAATTAGTTGCGGTATCAAAAACGAAACCACAGGAAGATATTCTAGAAGCTTATGAGGGAGGATATCGGATTTTTGGGGAAAATAAACCACAAGAATTAACTCAAAAGCATGCCGATTTACCAAAAGATATAGAATGGCATTTTATTGGTCATCTTCAAACGAATAAGGTCAAATATATTGCTCCTTTCGTGTATCTGATCCACGCCGTTGATAGTATTAAATTGTTGAAAGAAATTAATAAGCAAGCAGCCAAAAATAATAGAAAAATCAATTGTTTACTTCAATTTCATATTGCAGATGAGGACACAAAGTTTGGTTTAGATATAACAGAAGCAAAAGAGCTAATTGCATCTGAGGAATATAAATTATTGAATTCGGTGAAAATTGTTGGTGTTATGGGAATGGCAACTTTTACTGATAATGAGGATCAAGTTAAAGTAGAATTTGCAAATTTGAAGACTATTTTTGCAGCTTTGAAAGCCAAATGCTTTACGAATGACGATACTTTTAAGGAAATATCAATGGGAATGTCTGGAGATTACAAGCTTGCTATTGAAGAGGGGAGTACGATGATTAGGGTTGGGAGTACGATTTTCGGATCAAGATAAAAATAAGCTTATTTATTTTATATTATTAAGTCACTTAAAAGGATGTTAATATCTCTTTTGAAATTACTATATTTGTTCGTTGACGTTTGAAATTTATAAAAAAAAATCAAAATAACATGATAAATCTTGAAACCACTTATATGGGATTACAATTAAAGAATCCTTTAATTGTTAGTAGTTCTGGACTTACAAATTCGGTAAGAAAAATTAAAATTATCGAAGAAAAAGGAGCTGGTGCTGTTGTGTTAAAATCTTTGTTCGAAGAACAGATTAGTAATGAGGCAAGACATTTGATCAGTAAAGATTCTTCAAATGTAAGCTATCCTGAGGCAGAAGATTATATTCAGACATATATAAAAGGAAATTCTGTGTCGAATTATCTAAGCCTAATTAAAGAAGCTAAAGAGGCCGTTTCGATACCAGTCATTGCAAGTATTAATTGTGTAAGCTCTTCTGATTGGACGCAGTTTGCTAAAGAAATTGAAAAAGCAGGTGCTGATGCAATTGAGTTGAATACATTTATTGTTCCAACGGACAGAAATATGAGTTCAACAGAATATGAGAATTTATACTACAACATATTTAAGGCAGTTAAGAAAGAGGTAAATATTCCTGTTTCTTTGAAAATTGGGATCTATTTTACCAATTTATTTTCTGTTGCTAATCGATTAAATGCAGATGGAGCTGACGCTGTTGTGTTGTTTAATCGTTTTTATGAGCCAGATATTGATATTGAAACAATGAAGATTTGTAGCGCTGAGGTTTTAAGTTCTGCTAGCGACATTCGTAAATCACTTCGTTGGGTTGGAATGTTATCTGATAAAATTAAAGGCCTTGATATTTCAGCATCTACAGGAATTCATAATGGTGAAGCAGCAATTAAGCAGTTGTTAGCTGGAGCAAAAACGGTTCAAGTTTGTTCAACTGTATATGAGCATGGCTTCGATCAAATCACGAATATTCTGACAGACATCACCAATTGGATGAGTAAAAAAGAATTTAAATCGGTTGATGAATTTCGCGGTAGTTTGAATTATGGAAGTATTCCAGATCCTGCCTTATATGAAAGAGCTCAATTTATGAAGTACTTTTCGAATAATGAGAAAGACGTTCTAATATAAAAACAAAAGCCGCTGAAAAGCGGCTTTTTTGTTTTTTATAACTGATCTATAATATGAATAGCTTCGTGAATCATTCCTTTTTTATCAGGA
>JADGFH010000298.1 GCA_016743925.1 Labilibaculum sp. | reverse complement strand
CCGATTAAATTTGTTTATATTTTTAAGCAAGACCAATTAAATTGGCTTGCTGATGTTTTTTTTATACTAAACTCTCAAACTACAAATCCGCGCCCATGAAATTTAACTTTATTGTGAGGAGAAAATGATAAATTTAATAAAAGCTCTTTAACGATGCTGTTTAATTATGAAATTTGAGTCCACATTTGGGATAGTATTTCATACTCAATAGCCTAATTGATAATTCATTCGCTTGACATTCTGTGATTTATAAATCTCATTTATAATAAGCTTGAATAGCTCCTTAAAAAAAGTAATCTATTGAATGCAGATTGGATTTAAAAATTCATCCAATAAGATCAATAGATTGCTTTTATTTTAGCGCAGTATTTTTTCAATACTGTGCTTATCTAATTTGCGAGTATACTACTTTTGTTTGTAAATACTCTTCCATGCCATGCTTACCATCGGCACCACCAATTCCAGATTTTCTCCATCCAGCATGAAAACCCTGCATGGTTTCAAAATGTTCTCGATTTACATAGACTTCACCAAATTTCAATTTTCTCTGAACGTATTTTACGGTATTGAAATCATTGGAAAATACAGAAGATGTCAATCCAAATTCACTATCATTGGCCATTTTTATGGCATCATCAATGTTCGAAAATTTCATAACTGGTAATACCGGTCCAAATACTTCTTCTTGAATAATTTGCATGTCCTGAGTGCAATTAACCAACAAGGTAGGTTCATAAAAATATCCCTTGGTATATTTAGCTGGTCTTTTTCCACCTGTTACTACTTTTGCTCCTTGTTTTTTAGCATAGTTAACCATTTCTTCTACTTTGTTTACTTGGTCTACTGAAACCAAAGCACTCATTGCAGCATTGCCATCAAAAGCATCTGAAACTATGGTTTCTCGCATTAACTTAGTTGCTTTCTCAACAAACTCATCATATACTTTCTCTGATACATAAACACGTTCGGCGCAATTGCAAACCTGCCCTGAGAAAATCAAACGAGAGTCTACTACTGCTTTCACGGCCATATCCATGTCTGCATCTTCGCAAACAATTGCAGGTGCTTTTCCTCCTAATTCCAAGGATACTTTTGTAATGTTTTTTGATGCTGCCTTCATTACAAGTTCGCCAGCAGAAACACTACCTGTTAAGCTAATAATTCCTGTTTTAGGGCTTTCGCATAATATATTTCCTACTAAGGCTCCAGAACCACTAACCATATTCAAAATACCTTTTGGCAAGTTCATTTCAGCATCAATAATTTCCATAAAATCCAACACTGTATTTGGAGCAACAGAACTGGGTTTGATAACTACTGTATTTCCAGTAATAAGTCCTGATGCAACTTTACGAGCCATTACAAAAAATGGAAAATTCCAAGGAAGAATTCCAACAACAACTCCAATAGCACATTTGTATAAATTTATTTCTTCATCTTTTCTATCGCTCTGTATAATTTCTCCTTCTATTCTTCTTGCCCAACTAGCATTGTAATCAAAATAATCAGCAGTCAAATCTATTTCTACCTGTGCTAAACCAATTACTTTGGCTTGTTCGTAAGCTAAGGTTTTAGCTAATTCTATTCTATGTTTCCGAATTAAAGTAGCCATTTGGTGTAAATAAGTTGCTCTTTCGATTGCAGGCAAATCTTCCCAAGCATCTTGAGAATCAGTAGCAGCATCAAGTGCTTTTTCTGCATCAGTAATATGCCCTTTTGGTATTAATGATAGCAATTCTTCTGTTACAGGATTTAATATCTTAATCGTTTCTGATGAGGCTGATTCGACCCATTCTCCGTTAATATACTGTTTGTAATTTTTAATAGAAGTTTCTGACATAATTCATTAATTTTTTGGTTAGCATTATATTACATATATAGTTACATAAGGAAAATAGCTAGATTTTTAGCTCCATGTGCTCCAAAAACAAGCGTTTGCTCAATATCAGCGGTTTTTGAAGGTCCAGAAATAAAAGTACCATAGCTTATATTTTTCAAATTGATATTATTATAGGCTTGATGCATATTTTTAATGATATTCTCTTTTTCGACTATTAAAACTAAATACTCGGTTATCGTAATGATGGATTCTTTACCCATATCTTTTTCGGTTATCCATACTGCAGCATTTTCTTCTACAATAAAATTTCCTTTTAAAATGGCTATATCTAGTTTTGCCAACTCATGAATAGTACTTTCTTTATTCATTTTTACATTCCCAATTTCTAGACCATCAACTGTGCAATACACTGAATTTACTTTAGGGAATAATTGCTTTATTTTTATTTCAACTTCTTTTAAAGAATTAAGTTGATATAACTCTCCTCCAACTACTTTTGTGTTCTGTATTAATTTGTCAATATTTATGGGCTCATCCCACGTATCAACAAGCTTTAGATCGGGGAGCTCATAAAAAACACTTTTGTTTTCTTTAATTTTTGCGAGTATTTTATCTTTTGTTTTCATTTTTTTTTCGTCTCCTTTTTATACCATTCCTTAAAACTTTGCTGAGGGACATCAGGTAACTCTCTACCAGATCCCCACGGGGTAGCTTTTGTAATAATAGGTCTAAAGTTTTTTATGAAAAAAGCAGCTATTCTCCCAGATATCTTATATAATTGTGCATGGTTGAGAGTAAATGCAGTACTTTTCATAATAAGCCCTTTCATACTTAAGCCTTTTTTATTTTCAGTAATAACTTGTCTCCATTTATATAATAAACCATCCAAATCTATTTTTACTGGACATACATTGGTGCAGGAACCACAAAGGGTAGAGGCAAAAGGCAAATCACCGTATTTTTTCATATCATAGTGTGGAGCCAAAACAGCACCAATAGGGCCAGGTATTACATAGTTATAGGAATGTCCTCCACTATTCCTATACACTGGGCAGGTATTCATGCAAGCTGCACATCGAATACATTTTAAAGACGATGTGAAATGGTCACTGGATAGTATTTTAGTTCTTTTATTATCTACAATAATGATATGCGTTTCACCACCATTCAAGGGCTTGGTGAAATGGGAAGTGTAGGTTGTAATGGGTTGACCTGTGGCATTTCTTGCAAGCATTCTTATAAATATCCCTAAATGCTCTTGCTTGGGAATTATTTTTTCAATGCCCATAGATGCAATGTGCAATTTGGAATTGGCAGTCATTCCCAAATCTGCATTCCCTTCGTTTGTGCAAATTACAAAAGTACCTGTTTCGGCAATGGCAAAATTGATTCCTGAAATAGATGCTTCTGCATTAATAAATTTTTCTCTCAGATGTAATCTAGCTTCTGAGGTAAGATAAATAGGGTCGTTACTTTTTTTAGTTTTTAACTTATCATGAAACAATTCACCAATTTCATTTCTATTTTTATGAATAGCTGGCATTACTATATGGCTAGGCTTTTCCCCTGCAAGTTGAATAATTCTCTCGCCCAAATCAGTATCTATAATCTCTATTCCTTTATCTTCAAGAAACTCATTTAAACCGCACTCTTCGGTGAGCATTGATTTACTTTTCACAATTTTTTTGATATTGTGTTTGTTAAGAATTTCATGAGCTATTTTGTTATGCTCGGCAGCGTTTTCAGCCCAATGTACAATCAAACCATTTTCTTTAGCTTGCTTTTCAAATTGCTCAAGATAAACATCAAGCTTTGATAGGGTATGATCTTTAATTTGAGAAGCTAAATGGCGTAACACTTCCCATTCATCTATTTGTTTTATGGCAGCATCTCTTTTGTTGCGTTGATACCATATCCCATTATTAAACCAGTCTGAGCGAGTTTTATCTGCTAAAAATACTTTTGAGTTACTTGCATGTGTTTCATTTTTGTTCATTGAAATCATAGTTCTGAATTTAAGATTTCTACCAAATGCTTCACTTCTACTTTTATTCCTTTTTGTTTTAAAATACCCTCCAAATGCATTAGGCAGGACATATCTATACCGGTTATCACTTCAATTTCTTGTTGTAAGTGATCCTCAATTCTATTCAAACCCATTTTAACAGATACATCGGGTTCGGTTATACTAAAAGTACCACCAAAACCACAGCACTCATCCGGATGATTGAGTTCTACTCTTTGTATGCCTTTTACATGAGCCAAAAGAATATCAACGACAGATTTTTGATTCGGTATATTAAGTTCAGTTTGAATACCTAAGCCTAAAGCTCTTAAACCATGACAGGACTGGTGGACACCAATCTTCTTAGGGAAGCTACTTTCTATTTTTGTTATTTTTAATATATTAACTATGAAATCGGAAATTTCTATTATGTTTTCTCGAACTTGGGTAACAACTTGTGTTTGTTCAATAGTATCATAATGATTTTTCACATGATTAACACAACTACCCGATGGACCAACAATATAATCATAATCAGAGAAATCTTCAACAAATTTTTGAGCTAATTTTCTGGCATCTTTTTCATGTCCTCCGTTTGCCATGGGTTGACCACAACAAGTTTGCTTCATGGGATAATCTACTGAGCAGCCAAGTTTAATGAGCAATTCGTAGCTTGCTTTACCTACCTCGGGATAAAATTGATCAATAAAGCAGGGGATAAATAAACCTATATTCATGGTATAATAGTTTGGTAATGGAAGTTGTAAATACCTGTTAAAGAATCATTCGATAATTAAGCCATATTCTTTGTGGTCAGTATCTTGCATTTGTTTCTAAAGTGAGTTGTGATCGCCAACGAATACTCCTATTTACAAATATCAATAAAGCGATTAAGCAAAATGAAGATAATATAGTTGTAAAGAGAAATGTGTTAGACTGGAAATGTAACAACTAATGGTAGGTGGATTGTAATTGCGGATATGCATGTCTGCAATTATTACTTTTCTTAGGTTTTTTTATCATGATTAAAGTTTAAAAGAATAATTATTCAATTAAGTTACAAACTTATTTCTTAAGTACCGCCATAAGCAGCTTTTGTTTAACGGTATATTGTAAGATACTTATTGTATTAGAAATATTAAAGAGGATAAAAAGTAAAGCTATATTTTTTAATTGATCCTTTTATCTCTTGCACAATTAAACTTTACCCTAGGTAAATTTGCTTATTCGAATTAGCAGAAGCTGGTTTAGAATAGTTCGGAAAATCTCAAATTAATAATCATTTCCATCTTTTTTAATATTCGTATGAACGAGTTGTATGGTAAGAAGGTAGTTTGGTTGAGAGTAAATTGTGCGACAATTGCCAACAGCAAGGATAAGGACACAGAGAATGGCATTCGTGCTTGGAACTTTACTAACGAGAGATAGACCCAAATTCTGATTGGATGAAACGAGCCAATAAGTTGATAGCTTGGGAGCGAAATCAATTTAATATTCACGTTCAAAAATCACATGTGCGATTTCGCTAATGGTTTGTAATGTTTAGTGTTAGCAATCATTTTAATACTGCTTATACATTGTTATGTGTATTTATTTTACTTATTAATTCGTGTTCTATTGGATGTCTTATTTCAGATACCAAGTTTTTTCTTTATATAATCGCTCGTGAGATGCTTCACAAGGTCAAAAGGTTCACATTTACTGATGCCCGATTTGATTGCAATAGGGCCTATTTTTTTTGCCAATTTTAGTGCTGCGGCATTTAAAATAAAATTACGTTTACCGATACCTAAAAGTGCTCCGCCCATTGCCACTTGTATAACATTTTTTTCATCGTCAAATGTATCACGAATATGGTCGATTCTCTTCAAAAAAAATGCATCGTCTGGTGCGTCTTTCTTCTTAGACTTCGAAACTTCATAAAGAAGGCCATAAGCACATCGCTTTCGCATAGTGTCATTGCTATTTATCCAATCTGTCAAAAGTTCAACTACAAAGGGTGTTTTAGCCAATGCGGCATCACATGAAGAGAATACATGAGCGAAATATCCTTGATACATATTTTCTACTTGTAGCTCCACTTGATTTCGGGTGATTTGTTTAGGATCATCGATTAGAAGAGCTATAATTTTTGCATCGTAAATGTCGCTCTTCCAAAGTTGTTGCGCCAAAGAATGGTCACGACCAATTTTCTTGGATAGTTTACGAAGAACAGTAAGTCCAATACCAAAACTTTTTAAACTAACTGTATGTGAGTTCAGTTTATTCCAATTTTGGATGCCGCGCTCGTTTTTGTTAGCCTCGAGAAGATCTATTACTTCGCCTGGATTCATAAGTTTTTAATTAAAGAAATTAACAAATATCGGTCTTGCTAAGTTGCTTGGGCTTCCGATAACTATCGGGATTAAAGTATTCATTTTATCTACCGACCAAAGGGAGATCACGATAAGAAGTGAGTAATGCGCCAAGTAAGCAAGTCGATTAAATTTACTTATTTAAATTTAAATCACGAACGTTTTTTTAATAGGGGGAGTAAGTTTACAAAGGTAGCTGGTGTTTTTTGATTGAACTAAGCTTTCCATCCCAAGACTTCAAGATCAAAGGCCATGACAATTTAGCTTTTGTTAGCACCAATTGTTATTTTAGAAATAGTATTATTTTTCTATTAGAATTAGTGTCAATTAAGACCACTTCTTCAGCATTTTTTTGCAGGTAATTAAGTTTCTTTAAATCGTATGAAATTATTTCGTTTTCAATTTTATAATCAATGCTGTAAGTCTTGATTGAATATGATACGTTTTTGCCTGAATAGATTTCTTTTAATTCCTTTAAGTTTTCAAAGTATCCGAAAATTGGGATTGTCATTAATAATGAAGTTGCTCCAATCCAATAGTTATGAACTAGATTAAAGAATATTACGTAAAAAACAAGATTTGAAAAACCTAAAATTACAATTGGAATAGAAAAGAAATTAATTTGCCTTTTCAATGCTAATCTACTTAAAAACTGCTTGCTAGTATGAATTTGTGATTTTGGTTTTAAAGTTAGTTTTAAGTGAATTTTTGAGTTAACTAAATAAATTAGAAATTGTAAGATTCCAAATAGAAATAATGATATTAAATTGATCTTCATAATGAAGTCAGTCTGATACTCCATTAAACTGCCATAATAATTTAACGACAAGTAAATTCCTAGAA
>JADGFH010001077.1 GCA_016743925.1 Labilibaculum sp. | reverse complement strand
GAAATATGCTAAAATATGGTTGAAGCAATATACAAAGTTGGTAAATGGAAAAAAACTCGGCGGACATATTACCATGAAGTATGCTTATCAGGAAGATGGAAGTAATAAATTCTAAACTTTGAATTCAAGATTATAAATAAACTATTACTTAAATAACTTAAAATGAAGAAATTTATATTCATAGGTTTATTCTTGTTCGTTATTATCATACAAGGATGCCAGAAAGATGAGAATCTCGGTACTAATAACTTTGAAAGTACCAATCAGTTAGAGCAATTACAGACTAGTTTTGCAAAAACTTTTGCTGTTGCTCTGAATGAAAGTTCAGAACTACGTACTTTGGTTAAAAAAGAGGCTCTTAAACAATTCGATAAGGATTACGATGTACTTTATTATCAATTGAAAAACCAAAAAGTTGGTGATGAAACTGTCTCCCAGTTATTGTCCAGACTATCTGAATCAGAGACGGAATTCAAAATAATTGAGGATGAATTACCCCTATTAAATATTTATGTTCCTCAGTTGCCAGACTTTTCTGCTAATTCATGGAATGTTGGATCAGATATTCCCAAAGTGGCTACAGAGTCGTTTACGGGTAATAGAATTGTGATACATGACTTTGAAGGTAATGTAGAAGAAGTTGAAGAAGGAATGATACCAGCTTTTCCTGTAGTTGTTGTGAAAACAAATGAACGTCTTGTTGTTGAAGAAAGTAATTTGAAATCTGGTAATCCTTTCCCATTTCGATTTATAGATGATTCATTTGATATATCCATTGATTCAGAAGAAAGAAATATATCGAAATACGATCTTGACAAATATGAATCAAAGACAAAGAATAGTATTGCAACAGTAGGGTATTATCCTGCTTATCTGTTAGCTTGGCAATCATATTGGAATGCTTCATATTTGGGAGGGGATAAATTATGGCACAGAGATTTTGCATATTATGGAATGACGAAAGATAAACAAGAAGGAGATTTTCGTACGAATGTAAGTGAATTTATTAATAATATACGATTTGTAAGTGATGCCGGACTTGAAAAAATTAGTGATCAAGATAGTGATCCAAAATTACGTAAGAAGAAGAGTCGTTATGCAAGTGATTTTGGTAGAAATTGGACTGAAGGCCATTTTGAATTTGTTATAGATATAATAATAAATTCAAAGAATGGTGTGGGGGATGTATTGCAAAAAAGATTTCCTGTTAGAGCTGATAAATTGTTTGATATTACCTATGAAAAACGCGGACGTTATTATTATGTAAACAAGATAGAGCCTAAGATGGCCGATATAAATCTCGAATTAATTCCATGGGATTTAAGTGCGTATGGTAATGCATGGAAATTTATTGTGTCTGAATATGATCCGTCAGAAGTAATTGAACGTAGCAATACAATAAAATCGGAGTTCTCAAAGAACTTTAGTGGTTCTTTAAGTGGAAATTTGCTTAAGAAAATTGGATGGAAACTAGGAGCTTCTTCTTCAAACACCGAAACAAAAACTTCAACTGTTAAAATAACAACTACTAAAGATTCCGATCAGTTAGGAGAAGCAATTCTAACATTTGATCAACCATCTGTAGTTGGAATGGCTGGAGATGCTATGGGGGTAAGATTTATTTCAACAGGTTATATGGAGCTTCTTATTGCTCCACGAAAAGTTTACTAAAATATAAATTGATAGAATTCTTTTTAAACGAGAGGAATCTCATTGATAATTAAATTCTGCTTAAGGGATGGAAAGCAAAAACGCGGATACATTACCATGAAGTATGCCTACCAGAAAGATGGTTCAAGAAATTTTTAGCTTAGTGTTTTAGTTGTAAGCTTTTCTTGTGGAGGTGAACTTAGGGTT
>JADGFH010001076.1 GCA_016743925.1 Labilibaculum sp. | reverse complement strand
TAGAATTGTATCTTTTTTATACAGTTTAGAGTAATATTTTAAGTGCTCATCTAATGCCTCTGGGCGCCATTCAAATCTGCCAGGTGGATTAACGCTAATCATTGCAGAACGAAGAATGGTATTTGGATACATCCAATCGTAGATCATAGACAAACGAGTACCATAGCTAACGCTAAATAGATTTATTTTATCATATCCCAAAGATTTACGAACTAAATCAACATCTTGTAATACTTCCGTAATTGTATAACCATCTGTATCTACACCTGATTGCTGTAATCTTTAAGCTCCATTGGCATATGCCTCCGACATATTGTCGAGTGTAGCTTGTTTGGTTAAATCTCCAGTCATGTTAGCAAAAAAATCATCTATTTCAGGTAGATGAAGGATTGTTGTACATCCTTCATCAACACCTCTAAACCCAACAAGAACAACATCATGTTTGTCTATGAAATTGTTTACAAAATTATAGGTGTCGATATTTGGAGATCCTGGACCTCCAGTGAAAAAGAAAATTGGCTCTGCTTTATTATCTGATGTAGAATGAATTTGGATGAATGGAATTTGGATTAAACGAGAATCTGTTTTATCTCTATTTTCGGGAACTATAATAGCCCCTGAATGTGCTTGATAGGTGTTATCTCCAATTGTGTATTTGTCTGCTTGACTATAAAAATCACCAGATGTAATATTTTCAGGTACATTGATTTCTTTGAGTAATGGTTCTTCATTACAGGATACTAATAAACTTAAAATAAGTAGTAGGTAGAAAATTTGATTTGATCGCATGTTACTTGATTTTATTGCTGTTTGTATTTATCGAAAACTTGACGAAATAGTAAGAGGGCAGAGTTTGGGAAATCTATACAATATAGATTTCCCTTTTGTCTTGGATTGCAAATGTTCAGCAACTTTA
This sequence comes from Labilibaculum sp., assembly GCA_016743925.1. Taxonomy (GTDB): domain Bacteria; phylum Bacteroidota; class Bacteroidia; order Bacteroidales; family Marinifilaceae; genus Labilibaculum. The sequence goes on along the minus strand of JADGFH010001076.1, from coordinate 941 downwards.
GTAATAAGCTAATTATTGAACAGTGTAAGTGGTTTTGTCGACTTGTGTTAGTCTAAAATATCCAAAAGCGTAATTGTCAGGATTAGCCTGATTAATGCAATTCCCTTTAATTGCTACAGGAATGGTACTAAAGATATCTCCCGCTTCGGTTTGCTCGATCAAGATGCGAATGTAATTGTAGTATGCTTCGGAAATTCCATAAAGATTTAAATGAACAATATCACCTGCCTCGAATTCTTCTTCACCTGTATCTTCATCGTCTAATTTTTCAATAAAGAATTTCATTTCGTTTCCATCCACAAACTCATCATCTACATCAAAAAGTTTAACTAATAAATCGCCTTCTTCATGAAATTTAATTAAGTAATAGTTATCCTCATCTGCAGGATCTGGAACAAACATATTCAGTTCTATTGCCTCATCATCAAAACCATCTTCTGTTGATTGCTCAATGCGGTCTATTTCGGTAACAGACATGAGGGTTTCTACCGCAGTGTAGCTTTCTCCATCGTATTCAATACTTAGCGTATAGCTGTGATTTAACATTGGAACAAAATCGGAACATAGGTATTCTCCATTTTGTTGATCAACGAAAGTGAATTCCTGATTGCTAGTATTGTCTGTAACACTTACGCTTGCATTGCTAACGATATTGCTTTTGTTTTCGTCGAAATAGGGTGTTGAAGTACTTAGTTTGATGATTTGTGTATTGCCATTGGTTCCTTTTTCCCAATCGATGGATGCTTCAACGACTAATCTTGCTTCGGCAACGGGTACATCAACGTCGATTACCTCGGTGCAAGCAACGAATAGTAATGCGATTCCGATAAATATATATGTTGAAAATTTGTACATGATCTTAAAATTTAAAATTGTAAGTAACTGATGGTACAATACCAAAAATAGCTGTTCGAGTAGCTTCATTTGCACCTGATTCTATG
>JADGFH010000297.1 GCA_016743925.1 Labilibaculum sp. | reverse complement strand
GGCTTGTATACTGATCTATAGAGCAAAAAATAATTGGCGTATTCTTAAAAAAATCGGAGTAATAATTTCGAACAAAATCCAAGGCATTGTTATCCGATACAATAATGGCTTCAAACTTATTTTTTTGATGTTTTAAACCATACAACTTCGCAAATTCATGCAAGTATTCAGGAGCTGAATTTCGTTTGGTATCCATGTATTCGAACATCAACTCTACATCACCATCCTTGGTAAGCACAGATTGTATGCCTTCGCTTACATTATCGGTCCAGTTTAAACCTTGATGATAGGAATGCAGAACCAGTACTCTTTGTTTACGAGCCTTAGCTTGAAAACAAAAAATAAGAATAATAAATAATAAGAAGCCTGCTTTCCAATTTGTTTTGGTCACTGTATCGAAACTAGATTAATAATACATTTAATGATGAGTGGTAAGATACAAAGCCTAATTCTTAATTGCTATGTTTTAAAATAGATAAATAGCAGCCTGGAATTTACGCAATTTGCTCTAACGAAATCAAAAAGGTCACAAAAGCATTTTGCTTTGTGACCTTTATGTTATTGAAAATATTTGAAAGAAAAACTTTAAAATATATGTTTCTATTTAATTGTTTGTGTTAAAACAGCTTCTCCATTCAGGATTTTTTTTGCGAGACTTTGTATAGTACGTTTTTTTACGAGAACTGTATAATTTTCTCTTAATTCTGAGAAATCATCATGTAAAGGGCATTTGTTTTCATGATCGCAACTCTTAAAACCAAAACTGCAACGAGTAAAAGATTTTTCTCCATCAATTGCTACAATAATTTTATAGAGTTGAAGATCTTCATTCTCTTTGTCAAAGAAAAAACCTCCATTCCTACCTTTCAAACTTTTAATTAGATCGTAACGGGTTAGTACTTGCAAAATTTTTGCCGTAAAATGTTCGGGTGATTCTATATTTTTAGCCACTTCTTTAAAACCAGGACGTTTTTCTTCCCAGTTTTGTAACTGGATGTAAACCAGCGCACGTATAGCGTATTCGGCAGTTTTTGAAAGCATATTAATATATTAAGATGCTAAATTAACTATTTTTCTTTACATCTAATTCTAAATTAATAGCCTTAGGGAATAAGATGTTGTTTTCCAAGTGAACATGCCTGTGCAAATCCTTCTCAAATGCGAATAAGTTTTCATAGGCAGCACGAAAAGTATTACAAGCACCTTGTGGTGGTTGATATCCCAGCGTTAATCTTGAAATTTCTTCAAATCGAGAACCTTCATTTTCATGATCTTGAATTAAGGAGGATATACTTTCTTCTGCATCAATAGTGAAAGAGGAAGCATTACTCAATTTTCCATTTTGTATTTTAACTAGATTTTCGATTAATGGGAAAAGCTCGGTCTCTTCTTTTTCCATATGCTCGCTTAAGTTCTTAACGGATTCTTTAAAGTGTGTATTGATCAGCTCAATTTCAGGATGATGAGATCCATGTACTTGTTCAATTTTATTTAAAAACTTTGTGAGCATTGGAATTTGTTCCCGAATATAGGAATGATGTTTCTCTTTAATGTATTGAATTAATTCGCCAAGTGGCATTTCATCAAATTTGGGAGTTAGGACAGGGATTTTTATCACCTCTTCAAGTTGTTGTAATATCTTGTTAAGATCGACTGATTTCTTTTTACATGCATCTGATAAACTCTGCTTTCCGCCACAGCAAAAATCAATTTGATAATAATCAAATATTTTAACCGTTTGAAAATGACTCTTCACAATATCTCCTACACTAGTTTCTTGATTAATCATTGGTATTCCAAATTAAGTAATTGAATGTTTTTTTATAAAAGAAGATAAAAAGATCTTCTGATCGCCAAAAGTAAATTTTTATTTCTACATTTGCAACAAAAGAATAAAAGATAGGAATATCCATTAAATTTAAGATTGTATGAAAACCAAGAGATTATGGTACGGATTTATTGCGGTGATGGTTTTGTCATTTGCAGTTCTTCTTTATTTTGGACGAGAAATTTATCGTGAAAAGCCACCCATTCCAGATCAAATTATTACTACTTCGGGAGAAGTAATAGTAAGTGGCCAAGATATTAGAGATGGTCAAAATGTTTGGCAGTCTATCGGCGGACAAGAGGTAGGTTCTATTTGGGGACATGGAGCATACCAAGCACCAGACTGGACAGCTGATTGGTTGCATCGCGAAGCAATGTTTTTGCTTGATTATTGGGGAAATTCTGATTTCGGTAGTGATTATGAAGGTTTGAATATTGAGCAAAAAGGTGCACTAGAAGCTCGTGCGCAGAAAGAAATGCGTACCAATACTTATGATGTTTCTTCTCGAAATCTAGTAATTTCAGATTTACGAGCAAAGGGAATCAAAGCAATTGGAGATCACTTTACGGGTGTTTTTATGGATGGAGAAGCGCAAGCTGATTTACGTGAAGCTTACGCTATTCCTGCTAATACGGTGAAGACTCAGGAGAGAATGGATAAAATGAACGCCTTTTTCTTTTGGGCAACGTGGGCTACTGTAACAAACCGTCCTGGTCAGGAAATTACCTATACAAACAATTGGCCACCAGAAGAATTGGTTGGAAATAAGCCTACAAGTGCTTTACTTTTATGGACAGGTTTTAGTGTGATCATTCTTTTGGCCGGTATTGGATGGATGGGATGGTTTTATGCTAGTAATAGAGGTAAGGAGGAGCACAATGATATGCCTCTTGAAAATCCGGTAATGGGAAGTAAAATGTTCCCATCGATGAAGGCAACCTTAAAATATTTCTGGGTAGTTACCCTTTTGATGCTTGTTCAGATAACAGCTGGGGTGATAACGGCGCACTATGGAGTGGAAGGAAGTGCATTCTATGGTATTCCTTTGGATCAATGGCTTCCGTACTCTGTTTCCAGAACATGGCACGTTCAAATTGGTATTTTTTGGATTGCAACATCATGGTTGGCAACAGGATTATTCTTTGCCCCTGCAATTGCTGGTAAGGATCCTAAATATCAGACATTAGGTGTTAATGTACTTTTTATTTCCCTTTTGATTATTGTAGTAGGCTCACTCGCTGGTCAGTGGATGGGAATCATGCAAAAGTTAGGTTACACAGAAAATTTCTGGTTTGGTCATCAAGGGTATGAATATGTCGACTTGGGACGTTTCTGGCAGATTTTCTTGTTTGCAGGTTTATTTATCTGGCTTGGTTTAATGGCTAGAGCATTGCTTCCGGCATTACGTGCCCGTACCGAAAATAGGAATCTTTTAATCATGTTCTTGATTGCATCTTTGGCAATTGCCTCTTTTTATGGTGCAGGATTAATGTGGGGACAACAAACTCACTTAGCCATTGCTGAATATTGGAGATGGTGGGTTGTTCACCTTTGGGTTGAAGGCTTCTTTGAAGTTTTTGCGACTGTTATTATTGCTTTCCTATTTGTAAGAATGAAGTTGATAGGAGCGAAAATTGCAACAACAACAGTAATCTTTTCAACTATTATTTTCTTGAGTGGAGGTATTTTAGGAACTTTCCATCACCTGTATTTTTCTGGAACACCGGTAGCTGTATTGGCTTTAGGAGCAAGTTTTAGTGCCCTTGAGGTTGTACCATTGGTATTTATGGGATTTGAAGCGTATCACAATATTTCATTGACAAAATCTGGTAAGTGGATTGAGGATTACAAATGGCCAATATATTGTTTTGTGGCTGTTGCCTTTTGGAATTTCTTGGGTGCTGGAATTTTTGGTTTCTTAATTAATCCTCCTGTTGCACTTTATTACATGCAAGGATTGAATACAACGGCAGTTCACGGTCATACAGCACTATTTGGTGTGTACGGATTTCTTGGAATTGGTCTGATGTTGTTCGTGTTGCGTGACATGGATCTGACTGTTAAGTGGAAGGAAGGACCTATTAAATTTGCTTTTTGGTCAATTAATATTGGTTTATTGCTAATGGTTTTAATTAGCGTATTACCAATTGGTTTGGCTCAAACTTGGGCAAGTGTAAAAGTTGGATTGTGGTATGCACGTTCTGCTGAATTTATGCAACAAGATTATATGTCTACCTTAAAATGGATGCGGGTATTTGGTGATACTATTTTCGCAGCTGGTATGTTTGTGTTGGCTTACCATATTTTCGGATTGAAGTTTGGATGGACAACAGAAAAAAGAAATTAATCAATAATAAATTGAATTAATACAATTAAAAACCGCCTTAAAAGGGCGGTTTTTTTTATGCTTAAGGCTGAAAAAAGGCTGAATCTTTATTGATTCAGCCTTTTACTATTTTGTTTGATGTTGATTCGCTTACAGTCCTAAAACTTTAGCACCTTGCTTAAATACTACATCCTTAGGAATACCAGCATTATTTACACGATCTAAATCTTTTTTAAGATCTTCACGAATAAAACCTCTATCAGCAATCATTTGCTTCGCAGCCTCGTAATTACCATCACCTTGAATGATTAAGATTTGTTTTCCTAGTTCATTCATAGCAGCTTTCATTTTCTCGAAATTTACTTTGTATGTTCCTGTTTCAGGGTTTCTAGTAAAAGCACCTTGCTCTTCAAAGAAATAGAATCTCATCATGTTAGCTTTTCCGTGAGCGCTAGCAGCCCCAAAACGAACTGAACGGAAGATACCAGCCATAAAAGTAACATAGTTGTCCATTAGCTTGTCCGCATCCATTTCGCCCCACTCAGCCATTTGAGTAATCATGTACAAACCAAGAATATCAGCTTTCCCTTCTTCAATAGAAGTGTAAGTATCTTTTAGTGCTTTACGAACGCTTTCTTTTTCTTTTAATGTGTATTTGATGCCCAAACCGTGAGCAACTTCGTGGAACATTACATTCTCGAAGAATGCATCAAAAGTTACATTTTTACGTTGGCTTTCGTCCATTAACAGATTAGAAATAGGAAGTAGAATCTTATCGAATTTAGCCTTCATTGCATTTTTCAATTGCAATTTTCTTGATCCTTTTTGAGCGTGAACGCGAGGATCGTTTGGTAGGTTAATGGCGATGTTCTTACTGCCTGCGTTGCAGTCGCCTGCATAATAAATTACGTCGTAAGCATTCATATCCGCGTTAGCGTTCGCTTTTTCTGCTTTGTATTCAGCAGGAACAGGAAGACCTTCTTGTAAACGAGGTAGTAAAGATGCAAATTTTGATAATTTTTCGCTCCAAGCTTTATCTTTTACCAAAATCTGACCAGAATGAGAAGCCTTGTATCCGTAAAGTGCATCTTCATAAGTTTCGATAGGACCAACTACGAAATCAAGCGTATTGGTTTTCATATCCATCCAAGCCAAATCAGAAGCTAGGTAGTCATCCGTAAGAAGAGCAGTAGAACGCAATTCAAGATATTTTTTTAAACCAGCATCTTCTGCTAATTCAGAAGCTTTTAGTAATAAGCCAGCAGCTTTTTCAATTTGTGCTTTGTATGCAACATGATAAGGAACAACTTTTAACTCTCCGTTTTTTCCACGTTGAATTTTTGTATACCAATCGGTTTTCATTTCATCATCGATAGCATCAAACTCGGCTTGAGTCATATCGACTGGATAGAAATTAGCTCCCTTAGGTTTTGTATCAAAACCTTCAAGAAAAGCTTCGTTGTTTTCTAAACGATCCCATGGTCCGTAATTTATTTTTGAATAGGCAACAGCAGCAGGATCGGTCAATTTACCAAGGAATTCAGTTTTGTCTCCAATTGCATCTTTCCAGAATAATTCTTCCATTATATCGGCAACTTCCATTAGGATTGGAAGCATTTGCTTTTCATTTTCGGTCAGTTTACTGATATCTGTTGTCAATTCAAACTCAGCGTACTGATCAACCAATTTTTGTGTTGGCGATACTTCAGCCTGTTTAACTGGCTTTTCATTACAAGCTATAAAGCTTAAACTCATTGCTAGTAACAAGGCAATTGATGCGATTTTTCTCATTATTTCTAAGAAATTATTAGTTAGTAATTGTTTAATCTTCTATCTGCTACAACTTTTAACTTGTATTATTCTTTTAGCGTTGCAGTACAATTGAAGCATCTCAAAAATACATGCAAAGAATTGTATTATCAATACCTAAATTGCTTATTAAGATAGTTTTGAATTTATTTAAACAACAAAACAAAAAACTAAATTTATTATAACTCTACTGTTATCGATTAGGGGTACCAACTTTCCTTTACTAAAAGGAAGGTTCGATTGGTCTAAAATGTTTTTGAATAAAATTATTATATGCTGCGAACGATTCTGATAGTTTTCATGGTACCAATGAGTATTTAGGCAGGATAGTAGTGAATTATTGGAAGTTGAGTGGTATTAATGCCGATCTATTATTGTTTGAGTAATTTCATTGTAGATAAAGTGAATAACATTTTTTATGACATTGATATCCCAATTTATTTATAGGTGATAAGTAGTTTTGTAGAAAAAATATTTTACTTTTCCATTTTAATTTTAACAACAATTAACAACTATTAATTACATTGCTCCTCCAAAATAGGTTTAAATAAACAAATACGTAGGATAGAATATTGAGATAATAAATATGGGATTGAATAATTTAAAAACAAATAAAGAGCTGTTAGCCTTGATTAAAAAGGGAGATCGTGTGGCTTTTTATCATATTTATGAAAAATATTGCAAAAGATTGTATGCATTTGTGTATAAGTATATAAAGCAGGAGGAAGATGCAGAAGAAATTGTGCAGGAAGTATCTGTGAAAATTTGGGAATCACGTAGTAAGATTGATCTTCATACTTCTTTTGAATCTTTTTTATTTACGATAAGCTATAATGCAACTATGAGTTTGCTCAGAAAAAGAGTAAATGAGAAAAAATACATCGAACACTTGAAATTTTCGCAACAAAACATTGAGAATAACGATGTAACGAATAAAATTCACTATGATGAATTAAATGCGAAATTGAAAGATTTATTGAATGAATTAACCCCCAGACAAAGAGAAATATTTAAACTGAATAGAGAAGAGGGATTAAGCCATAAAGAAATTGCTGAAAAATTGAATGTATCGGTGAATACCGTAAAAAAGC
>JADGFH010000296.1 GCA_016743925.1 Labilibaculum sp. | reverse complement strand
AGATTCATTTACAAATGAAATGGCCGAATGATATGCCTCGCTATTATTATCAAATAATTCTCGCGTAAATAAAAAACGATCATTAATGCCTATGGCCGATTGGATATCCGAAAGTTTTTGGGCTGACAACTTTTCACTTACAATTTTAATAGATTCAGCTTGTATATGGTCATTAACAATTGACGAGTCAATTTCTTCCTTGTTTTCTATTTCTGTTTTTTGTTCTGGCTCAATTAAAAGAACCTTTTCTTTAGGTGGAGCAATTGGTTCAATTTCTTTCTTCTCTTCTTTTACCAATTCTGTTGGAACAATTTCTATCGAAGAAATAATTGTTGCAACAGGCGCATTAATTTCTTTTACTTGATGAGTTGGTACAGATTCAATATTCTTTTTAAGAATTTTAAAATCTTGAGCTAATCCATCAATTCTCGACTCTAATAATTCTATTCCTCCTTTTAATTCATTAGGCTTATCTGCAAAATGATCCAATAGATTTTGGATTTCACATGTTTTGCTTTTAAGAAGTTGAATGACCAAATTACTGTCCATGAGCAAGGTTTTAATTGAATTGGAATGTCGAATTCTAATGTACAAAAGTAAAGCTATTTTTTATATAATATACTCGCGTGAAGTATCAATTAAATAAAAACGCTTTCTTTCTTCAAAGTATTGTTCAAAAGTTTATCAACACAGTAAGGTAAGTCTGAAAGTGTTTTCCTATTTTTGTGAGTCTATGTAAAATAAGCTAAAAGTTGTCTACATGTTTCTTGAGAATGATATAAATAGAGCTGGAAAAAATGGTTGGGTCGAAGTAATTGTTGGTTCGATGTTTTCTGGAAAAACGGAAGAATTAATTCGTCGATTAAATCGTGCTAAAATAGCTCGTCAGAAGGTTGAAATATTTAAACCTCATATTGATGTGAGATATTCTGAAGACGAAGTGGTATCTCATAATTCTAACTCTATTCGTTCAACTCCAGTTGAAACTTCTGCGAATATTTTATTGCTTGCAAGTAATGTTGATGTTGTTGGAATTGATGAAGCTCAATTTTTTGATGAAGGTTTAGCGGAGGTGTGTAACGAATTAGCCAATCAAGGCATTCGTGTTATTGTAGCTGGATTGGATATGGATTTTAGAGGAAATCCTTTTGGACCTATTCCTTCATTAATGGCAACAGCAGAATATGTAACAAAAGTGCATGCAGTTTGTATGCGTTGCGGAAATTTAGCCAATTACTCTCACCGTTTAGCCGAAGCAGATAAATTGGTTTTGCTAGGTGAAAAAAGTGAGTATGAACCTCTTTGTAGAAACTGTTACCAAAAAATTTATCAGGATACTGAAAATAAATAATAGCATATGACCCTTGCTCAATTGTATACTATCGAATCGATTACTTCCTTCGTAGAAGGTAAAATTTATGGGAATGTAAATATTAAAATTACTTCCTTGTCGATTGATAGTAGAGCTTTGCAATTGCCCGAGGAAACGCTCTTTTTTGCAATCATTGGTGAACGACACGATGGACATGCTTATATAAATGATTTGTATCAGAAGGGTGTCCGAGCTTTTGTGCTTAGTAAGTTCGAAAGTGTAAACCTTAAGGATTATCCTGATGCAGCTTTTGTAGTTGTGGAAAACACGCTATTGGCACTTCAAAAATTAGTTCGTCAGCATAGAGAAAAGTTTACTTATCCAGTTATTGGTATAACTGGTAGCAATGGGAAAACCATTGTGAAAGAATGGTTGTATCAACTATTGAATGAATCCTATTCTATCGTTCGTAGCCCGAAAAGTTATAATTCGCAGGTTGGAGTTCCTTTATCGGTTTGGAATATGAGTGTCGATGCCGAAATAGGAATTTTTGAAGCTGGAATTTCACAGCTTGGTGAAATAGAGCGCTTGGCAGAAATTATTAAACCCACTATTGGTGTTTTTACGCACTTGGGCGATGCGCACAATGAAAATTTTAGAGGCAAACTTCATAAGTTAAAAGAAAAGATAAAATTATTCTCTTCTTGCAAAAGCATTATTTATTGTATAGATGATCCTCTCATTCGAAAAGCCCTGCAATTAAAATATGGGAGCAAGAAAAAATTAATTACCTGGTCACGAAAATATACTGCTAACTTACAAGTTGTAAGTGAGTGCAGGGAAGGTGGTAAAACACATCTTGTGCTAAAATCTTTTAAAGAGAAAAAAACAATAACGGTTCCTTTTACCGATAAAGCATCAGTTGATAATGCAATATTGTGTTACCTCTGTTTGGAAAGCCTTGGAATTCCAGATGTAATTATTAGTAGACAAATTCAGAAATTAGAGCCAATTGCAATGCGATTGGAAATAAAGGAAGGCATTAACGATTGCACGCTAATTAATGATTATTACAATTCCGATTTAGGATCTTTAGAAATTGCTTTAGATCTTGCAAATCAGCAGCAAACAGATAAGAAGACAACACTAATTTTGTCGGATATATTGCAGTCGGGACATAGTGATAAAAAGCTGTATTCTTTGGTTTCTAAAATGCTTGAACAAAAAAAAGTCGATCGATTGATTGGTATTGGAGAGGCAATTTCAGCTCAATCGCAAATGTTCAAGTGCGAGGCATCTTTTTATCGGTCTACCGATGTATTTCTTGCAGATTTGAATCGAAATCAATTCAAAAATGAACTCATTCTGATCAAAGGAGCGAGAAACTTTCATTTTGAAAGAATATCTAATGTTCTTCAATACAAGGCACATCAAACTGTGTTAGAGGTGAATTTGAGTGCAATGGTGCACAACTTAAATTATTTCCGCTCATTGCTTAAGCCAAGCACTAAATTAGTGGTTATGGTGAAAGCTTTTTCCTACGGAAGTGGATCTACAGAAATCGCAAATTTACTGCAATATCATCGGGTTGATTATTTGGCAGTTGCCATTGCCGACGAAGGCGTAGAGTTACGAAATGCTGGCGTTACAATTCCCATTATTGTGATGAACCCAGAACCGCATAGTTTCGATACCATGATTGAATATCGTTTGGAACCAGAAATATACAATCGTGGTATTTGTGATGAGCTTGAAAAGGCTTTGCGAAGAAATGGCGTTAAAAAATACCCTATTCACATCAAGTTAGATACGGGTATGCATCGCTTGGGCTTTGGGGAACATGATTTGGCGAATTTGATTGAAACAATTAAGGATAATGATCATTTCTTTATTCAATCGATATTTTCGCATTTGGCTGGAGCAGATGAGCCGCAACACGATGATTATACTGCTCAGCAAATTGATCTCTTTACTAGCTGGAGCGAACAGATCAGGGAACATTTCTCTTATCATATCGATAGACATATTTTAAATTCAGCAGGAATCGAACGTTTTCCCGAGGCACAGTTCGATATGGTACGTTTGGGAATTGGTCTGTATGGCATTAGTGCAACACATCAAGAAAAATTGATGAATGTAAGTAGTTTAAAAACGACGATTTCTCAAATAAAAGAAATTGCCAAAGAGAAAACGGTTGGCTATGGTCGAAAAGGGCAATTACACAGCGATACACGCATCGGTATTATTCCGATAGGTTATGCCGATGGTTTTAATAGAAAACTCAGCAATGGCGTTGGAAAGGTGATGGTGAAGGGTAAGTTGGTTCCTGTTGTTGGTAATGTTTGTATGGATATGAGTATGATCGATCTGACTCATGTAAACGCTAAAGAAGGTGACGCTGTTACCATTTTTGGAGATGACTATTTGTTAAGCAAACTGGCAGAACAATTAGACACCATTCCTTATGAAATTCTTACCACAATTTCTCGCCGCGTAAAACGCGTATATTTCCAAGAATAAATTATTTCGAAAATCTAAAAAAGCCATCCCAACGAGATGACTTTGTATATTTTTGAAAATCAGGTTTAACCTAATTTGCTAATTCTATCTAATCTAATCTTGTCTAAAATTTTAATTTTACGACCATCAATAGAAATTACACCTTCGCTAGCAAAAGTTGAAAGCGTACGAATTGCATTAGATGTAGTCATGTTGGAAAGGTTGGCAATATCTTCTCTCGAAAGATAAACCTTAATGGTTGCTTCGTCATCTTCAAAACCATAAGTATCTCTTAGGAATAAAAGCGATTCAGCCAATCTTCCACGAATATGTTTTTGAGTTAAGGTAATGGTACGGTTATTTGAGAATCCCAATTCAGTAGACAAAGAACGGATGATGCACAAAGAAAGTTCTGCATTAGAACGAATCAATTTTAAAATTAGTTCGTAGCTAACGGTACAGGTAACAGAGTCTTCAAGCGCAACCGCTGAAGCAATGTTGTTTTCTTCTGCAAATAAAGCACGATATCCAATAAAACCGATTGGTTTTGCCATACGAACAATCTGCTCACGACCACCAACACCTTCTTTAAAGATCTTTACTTTCCCATCAGATAAACAAACCAAGCCAATTGGTCTTTCACCTTCTTTATATATGTATTCACCCTTCTTAAAAAAAGAACAGGTCATGTGTGCCATTAACTCTTCTTTTTCCGAAGGAGTAAGAACATTAAATACAGAACTTGGATTGTTTATTACTTCCCCACAAATAACCTCTCTCGATTTTCTATCATTCTCAATCATACACAAAGTGGAATATCAATAATTAAAATACGTTGTATGTTTTAAAACACTTCAAAAGTATACAAATGAAATGAAATGAAAAAACGAATACAGAAAAAATTCATTATTTAACTAATGTTCGACAACATGCTATTTTATAGGTGTTTATACCCATTGGTTAGTGCTTTGCTACTAAGGGAATTTTGCGACCAAAGCCAAATGCCTTCGATGAAACGCGTAAAATAGGCGGAGTCTGGAATCTTTTGTACTCATTCATGTTTACCATTCGAATGGTTTTTGAAACGATTTCAGATTCGAAACCTTCTTGAATTATTTCTTCCGAAGACATATTTTTTTCTATATATCGGAATAAAATGCCGTCTAACACATCGTAATCTGGTAAAGAATCCGAATCTTTTTGATCGGGACGTAATTCAGCTGAAGGCGGCTTTACAATCGAGTTTTCAGGAATAACTTCTTTGTCCTTATTCATGAACCACGCCATTTTAAAAACATCAGTCTTGTAAACATCACCTAAAACCGACAATCCTCCATTCATATCACCGTATAAGGTTCCGTATCCAACAGCAGATTCACTTTTGTTTGATGTGTTTAAAAGAATATGCCCAAATTTATTCGATAAGGCCATCATAAGCGTACCACGAACTCGTGCTTGTATGTTTTCTTCGGCTACATTAAAAGGAAGATCGCCAAATATAGGACCTAAAGATTTTTGGAATTCTTCAAAAATACCTTGAATGGGTACAATCTCATATTGGATTCCTAAGTTATTTGCTAAATCAATAGCATCATTTATCGAATGATCCGAAGAAAATTCGGAAGGCATCAATAGCACACGTACATTTTCTTTTCCAAGAGCTCTTTGTGCTAATACAACTGTTACAGCAGAATCAATTCCGCCTGATAACCCTAAAGTAGTCTTACTAAAGCCCATTTTAGCAAAATAATCTTTCAGTCCTAATACAAGAGCATCATGAATTTTCTCAATGCAATCTACTTCTCTGGCTTCTGCTTTTTGGTTTTCAATTTCGTCAAGATTAATAATCTGATAATCTTCTTTGAAATAGTTTAGCCTTTTGGCAACTTCTCCTTTTGAGTTTAAAACCAAAGAATCACCATCGAAAATTAATTCGGTATGTGCTCCAATTTGATTCACATAGAGGATTGGCAATTGATATCTTTCGGCAGTTGATTTAAGAATATTTGTTCTTAAATCTTGCTGGTTATATGAAAAAGGAGATGCCGCAATGTTAACAACAAAATCAGGGTTCAGCTTACTCAATGCCTCCATTGGAGAAATGTTATACAGTTCCGATTTTGCAAAGTTGTTATCTACAGGTTGTTTTTCCCATAAATCTTCACAAATTGTGATAGCTATTTTTTTTCCTTTTAATTCTACCAATGAGAATTCTGTATTGGGCTCAAAGTAGCGATATTCATCAAAAATATCATAGTTCGGAAGTAGTGTTTTGTTATGAACACTTTCAATTTTTCCGTTAGAGATAAAGTAGGCCGAATTGAAAAGGTTTTTTCCTTTTGGACGCGGATTAATTGATGGGCCTCCAATTACTGCGGCAATATCAATACAATGCGCTGCAACTTTTTCTAATGCAGCTACCGATTTTTCAACAAATTCCTTTCTTTCTAAAAGGTCTTTGGGTGGATAACCACATATGGCTAACTCGGAAAATACAACCAAGTCCACCTTATCTTTACGCGATTTTTCTATCGCTGAAATTATTTTTTCGGTATTGCTTTCGAAATTACCGATATGATAGTTTAATTGAGCTAATGCTATTTTCATATTTAAAAGATATGAGATTGTAGGTTTAAGGGAATAACCATACGAATGGTTTATTCTTTAATCTGTTTTTTTGTCGATACAATGCTATAATTCTTTTAGCGATAACAAATTTAGTGATAAAAATATGGAATAGGTATTTCTCTGATCTGCAAATTGGACACAGATGTGAAATTTATTGTTTTGAGAATATTGGGAGACTATAATCTAGACTTAACTTATTTTTAATATTTTTGAGAAACACAATTGCAATAAGCACTCATTTAATTCAGAAGAATGTACTTGAAATACTATAAAAATATCAGCGGGATTATTTTTATTCTACTAATGGCTTTTCTTATCTTATGCAATTCGGGCCCTAAAAAGCCTGATATATCAAATATCCGATTAGAAGTTAAGATTCTACGATTTGATCAGGAGCTTTTTGCCTTAAAACAGAATCCAGATCTAAATCAGTTAAGGAAAAGATATATTGATGTGTTGCCTTTGTACAGTAATAAAGTAATTGGCTTAGGAGATTCCAATGATCCAAACTATATGGAATATTTAAACAAGTTTTTAAATGATTCTACAATGACCTTGGTCGCGAATAAGGTTACAGAAGCATTTCCATCTTTAGAAAAGGAGGAGAAAGAATTAAAAGATGCTTTTAA
>JADGFH010001075.1 GCA_016743925.1 Labilibaculum sp. | reverse complement strand
ATATTATCCTTTTTGGTTTATAAGAGAGTTAGCTATATATATTTTATTAACACCATTATTATACCTTATTCTGAAACGAGTTCCTCTGTTATTTTTAATATTCATTTTGGGTATCTCTTTAGTACAATTTTCTTTTATTGAAATTTGGAATGTACCATTTTTGAAATTTTTCCCTTTTTTCTTTTTTGTTGCTGGAGCTATTGCTAGTCTTCGAAGGTTTCCATTAATAGAAACACGGAGATCGTTTCTGTTAATCCCATTATTGTTGATATGGTTGGCTTTAATTGTTATTCGTATTACTGGTCAATTGGATAATTTTTCAGGAGTAACTTCGACTGCAATAAGTCAAATTGAAGTTATTTTAGGAGTTTATGTATTTTGGTTTGGATATGATTTGTTACCCTTTTTTATTAAGGAACTGAAAAGTAATATCTATTCTTATACCTTCATGATATACGCTTTCCATGGAATTCCTATCGTAATTTTTAAAAGGGTTTATTTTAGGGTTTTTGACGGAGATCCTTATTTGGAGTTGCTATTTTATTTTGTAGCACCTTTAATTGTGATACTGTTGAGTGTGCTTGTTGGAAAAATATTATTTAAAAGTGTACCTCCCTTTTATGCTAGAATAACTGGTGGACGGTAAGTATATAGATTTGATTTTGCCTTATCAGATGTTTCATTTCTATACATCTTAGATATGATACTAAGTGGGATAATTTTATTCAATAGCTAGAGCTTTAAGAAATGTGGGAAATTCCATTAGAATATTATACAGAGATATATTATAATCTTATTCTTTTTTTTGCATTAATTGTAATCGTTCATACGAATTCCTTTGGAGGTTATGAGTTGGGTTGCTATATATTTAATAGAACAGCAACCTATCTTATTATTTTTATTGTGGTTCTATATATGGGTTTAAGACCAATCAGTGGATTATATTTTGGAGATATGCTAGCTTACTCTTGGCAGTTTGAATATCTATCTAAGGGAGGGCCGATACTAGTAGAAAAAGATCTTGCATTTGCTTTTTTGATAAGCAAAAGCGCAGCTTTGATGAATGTAAAAACATTTTTTATTCTGTGTGCTATGCTATACATATTACCTGTGTATTTTGCATTTAGTCGTTGGCATCCCAATTACACTTTTTTTGCTATTTTAATTTTTATTGGTAGTTTTTCATTCTGGTCATATGGTACAAATGGAATTCGAGCAGGGATAGCTACATCTTTTTTTATTTATGGTTTGTCTTTTCGGAAATCAATTGGACTGATGTCAGTCTTATTAATTGTTTCAGTATTGTTTCACAAGTCAATGCTATTGCCTTTAATAGCATTCTGTTTAACTTTTATTTACAATAAGCCTCGATTGTATTTGTGGGGGTGGGTTTGTTCCATAATACTGTCATTTACCATGGGGGGGGTTTGGGAACAGTTCTTTGCCAGTGTTGGTTTTGGTGATGACCGATTTGCCAGTTATCTAACTAGTACAGAATTTGCTCATCATTTTGCTCGAGTTGGATTTAGATGGGATTTCTTATTGTATAGTTCAACAGCTGTAGCAGCAGGGGCTATATATATATATAAATATCATTTTGAAGATAAGTTGTACCATCAAATTTACAATACCTATCTCCTGAGTAATGCCTTTTGGATTCTAGTTATCCGTTCCAGTTTTTCTAATCGGTTTGCCTATTTATCATGGTTTTTAATGGCAATTGTGATTATATATCCACTCTTAAAACGAAGAATGATAAGATATCAATATTCTATTATTGGTCTTGTTATTTTTTTGTACTTCTCTTTTTCATATGTGATGTTCTATATTCTCGAAGCCAGAGATGCAGTCAACGCTTA
>JADGFH010000295.1 GCA_016743925.1 Labilibaculum sp. | reverse complement strand
CTATATTACAGAACTTATTTTTAATACTCGGAATTTTGTATAAATTTGAATTATTGCCATGCTATTTACAAAACCAAAAGCAACTCAATGAATCAAGAACCCTATGATTGGTCATCGAAAACAATTCTTATTGCAGAAGATGTTGAATCCAATTTTCTTTTTCTCGAAGAAGTTATCAAAAGGACTGGAGCTACAATAATTTGGGCTAAAAATGGCAAAATAGCTATTGATATATTCAAAGAACAAAAAGATAAAATAGATCTTATTTTAATGGATATTCAAATGCCTTTTATGAATGGTTTCGAAGCAACAAAAGCAATAAAAAAAGAAAACCCTAACATTCCTATTATTTCTCAAACGGCATACGCTATGGCCGAAGATAGAGTCAAAAGTCTAGCTGCAGGTTGTGACGATTACATTGCAAAACCAATTGCGAGCCAGAAATTACTAAATCTACTTGCTACTTACATTAAATAAATGTTAGACTCACATCTTTTAGGAATTTCTCTTCTAAAAGATTTACTATTTTTTTCACTACTGTTCTTCTAATTTCCAACTCAATTGGCAAACTAGGATCTTGATGTGCAAAATTAATTCTTGTACCTGAAATAATTGAGATCTTATCACTTTGTAATAGGTAATGGACAATTTGATCTGCAGGACCAATCCCAAGATCATAATCACCATCGTAATCATCCAAAATACGTGCAACCTTTCCTATTGTTAAAATACCTTCCGTAACAAGATTGATGCCTTCCATGTGAGAGGCAGGAGGCAATTCTGGATCGGTCATTTTCATACCAGCAGCATACTTTAAGTTCAGTTCTCGAGCTAAAATTTCAGCTGTTGTACCTCCACTTATAATTTTCTTCCCTTTAAAATGATACACTCGCATAGCCAACTCTGCATCCTTATTTTCCTCGAAAGGTGGACCTGTACAAATCAATAACTTACGCGGCTCCCTATAATAAATAACACCTGCACTCGTGTCATCTTTTAACTCATCCTGATCGTTTCTTGCAGCTTTCTTAACCAACTGCATTCCAAGGTTACGGGCAGAAATATATGGAGTTGACTTTACAATGTTCGTAACATATTTTAAGGCACTATCATGTCCCCAACCAAATGGTAATTCCCGACTTCCCATTCCCGATTGCATAATCCCATCTGACCAAAAAAGAATACGATCTTCTTTTCGAGCAGTAAATTCACAAGTACGAAGTTCTTTCCCTTGGTTTTCTTCACTATCCAATAGAATCGTTCTCCAACCCGGATCAAAAACTTCAGATCCACGCATCACAACGCACAAAGGATTGTCGAATTCAATTATTCGAGTTGTTCCATCGTATTCGATATCAATAATAGTAAAAGTGGAATAGCTAACTTTTCTTACACTACAAACAGGAAGTGTATTCATAATAATTTCGGCAATTGTTTTTACATCCTTATGCTCTGCTGTAAAATTCATGGCCATGGAAGCTGTAAGAGTCGCCAAAACATTAGCTTTAACACCGCTACCCATTCCATCACTCAAAACTGCAATCGTTCTATTTTCTTCCTTTATTCTTTTGGAAAGAAACACATCTCCGCAAATCATTTCACCATGATGAAAAACCTGCTGACAATCTATATCTATATGAAATTTTTCGTCCATTATTTTCCTTTCCCTTCTTCTCCTGAGGCGTGAGATTTAATAATAGAATTCAATAACTTTTCTGTTTTTGAAGCACTTTCGCCTAATAAGAAAGCAATTTGTTGCACCGTTTGAAGATTTTCCTTAATTACTGCTCTAGCTCGTCCAATCACCTCTTCGCGTCTTACCTCTGGTGCATATAAATCTCGTATAATACCTCCTACAATCTTGTTTTTTTTGATTGTAAAAACCGATACATTAAACAACCTGCTCCCAAAATGAACATCTCTATTTAAAATATCCTCCCCATTTAATACTACAGAAGAAAATAGTTTATGAAATGGGATTAGTTTAGTTAAATCAGCGTCTACTAGGCCAGGAATAATTTCATTGAGCATGCGAGTTTCTTCACCTAACAAATCAACAAAAGTTTTATTCGACTCAATAACCTTTAAACTTTCATCAACGATAACTACTCCAGATGGAAGTTTTTGTAACATCGCAGAAACCGTTGCAGATGCCTCCTGCGCTAATCTTCTTTCCTCATTAGCTATTCGCTCAGATTCTTTTAAAGCTGTTTTTGTTTTTGACAATTTATCATTAATTGTGCCCAACTCCTTTATATAGCTGTTCATATTTTTAATGGTAAAGGACGAACACATTTCGTAATTGGCTAGACCTTGACATTTGGCTATGGCAAATTCACGACAAGACTCATATCCACAAGAACCACATCCTAACTGATCTTCAATCTTGCCTTTCCCCATCTCAACCAACACATCCAGAATTTGATCTTCGGTTGGCACAGGCAATTCCCTACCATTAGATTTAAAATCTCTCGTTAAATCTAAATCCAAGTATTCATTTATCTCTTTCTGCCATTGCTCTTCATCAAAGGTTTTCAATCGCTTACGCACATATCGAATGACTTGTGAACGTCGAGAAAATTTCCGCCCTCCAGGTGAAGTTCCTGGTCCCATAATACAACCCTCGCAGTAGAATAAATCTAAATGTTGATTCAAATTGTGCTGCGTCTTAAATTCATTTATTGATCGAAGAAAATTATTCCTTCCTTCTGTACTAATAATTCCTCCATTTAGCATGGATATATTAATATCAGCAGCTTGAAATAAACCATGACTTATCGGAAACAGTCCTCCCAATTTAGCAAATGGTGGATCAAACTCAGAAAACTCGACCGAATTTTCTGAAACATCATATTCCTTAAATAGCTTTCGTAATTCAACAAAACTAAGCACAGCATGAACATTTCCATCCGTACTATTAAACGCTTTAACATCATCCTTACTGGCAACACATGGCGAAAGCGAAACGATCTTTACATTCTTACCATATTTTTTACGAACCACCTTAGCCATAGCTATTCCTGGCGGCACAATTGGAGCCAAGTTATCTACCAAATCAGGATGAAAATTCTCAATATTATTTACCAAAGCAGGACACTTTGTTGAGATATAATATTTGCCATGAAAATTCTTGAACAAATCTTTATAACGATAGGCAACCAAATCGGCACCAAAAGCAGCTTCTACAACATAATCAAAGCCCAAAGCACGAATCATTCCAACAAAATTCCTAAAATCAATAATGTCATCAAATTCTCCAGAAATACTTGGATCACATATTGCAACAACAGGTTCGATATCTGCTAGTAATTGTTTAACAAGATCTTCAGAACTTCTATATTCAATTGCATCTTGAGCACAAACAGATACACAATTCCCACATCCGATGCACCTATTTTTTATAATATTAGCAAAATCATCTTCGATTTTAATTGCTTTAGCAGGACAAACCCGAATGCAAGTAAAACTAAGATTACACTTGTCCTTATTAGTTACGATTAAAGGCATAGGAAGAATTTTTAGAATGGTAAACAGATGGAATTAAACGAGTCCAAAAACACCGTTCAGAATCTCAACAACACTTTCAGGATCTACCTCTTCGTGCAATTCATCCCCAATCTTTAAAATTGGTCCTTTCGCACAATTTCCTGTACACAATTCTCCATGAAAGAAAACCTTGTCTTTCAATTTATTTTCTTCAAGAAATGTATTAATTGCTTTTAGAGCTTTCCCGTTACCTCTTGAAAAGCAGGAGCTTCCCAAACAAATGGTAATTTCGATTTTTTCGGCCATTTAGTTTTGTCTTTAGAATCATGTTTTACGAGGATCATTAAAATTCCACTTCATCAACAAAACCATCCACCTCTTAGGAATTTAAGAAACAATACCCCATGCCACTTTAGGTTATTTACATTTTAAATATAGCTAAGATCTACTTCTTTTAAAAACTTTTCCTCTAGTAGTGTAACAATATTCTTTACAACGGTTCTTCGAATCTCTAACTCCATTGGTAAATTAGGATCTTGATGCGCAACATTAATCTTTGTTCCATTAACAATAAATATTTTATCACTTTCAAGTAAAACTCGAACCAACTGATCAGCAGGACCATGACGCAAAGAGGAAAGATCCTTGTAACTTTTAAGTAATCGCTGTACTTTTCCAAGCGTCAATATTCCTTCCGTTACCAAGTCGATACCTTCAATATGAGATATTGGTGGCAATTCAGAATCGGTAATCGTTAATTCAACATCAACTGGTTTTTCGTACTCACGTGAAATAATACCTGCAGTTGTTCCGCCACAAACTACTTTTTTCCCCTCAAACTCTTTCACCTGCTTTGCTAACTGAGCGTCTTTTGTACGTTCATAAGGTGGCCCTGTGCAGATTAATAAATTTCTCGGTTCTCGTAAATAAACGACACCACAAGATGTATCATCCTTTGGTTTGTTTGCGTAATTTGCACAAGCCCTGTCGACTACAGATGTTCCTAATTGTCTTGCCGAAATGTATGGCTGTCGGCGAACTAAAGATTTCACAAACTGATCCACATTCTCCATTCCCCATCCAAAAGGTAATCGCTGTGTTCCCATACCTGAATTGGTAACTCCATCGGAACAAAATAGGATACGATCTTCTTTTTCCGCTTTAAAGCGATAAGAATACAACACTTTACCAAGGTTGTTATCTCCAGTCAGTTTTAGTTCCTCACATTCTGGTGCAAAGCTCTCTAATCCTCTTAATATTAAGCAATCTGGACTATCATAACGAATAATTCGAGTTTCTCCATCGCATTCAATTTCAACTATTGTAAAAGTAGAATAGCTAGCCTTTCGCTTACTACAAACTGGTAATGTTTTCATAATCACCTCTGCAGCTTTACGGATATCTTTATTCACTTTCATGTAATTCAGAATCATGGAAGCTGTTAAAGTACCAAGAACATTGGCTTTTACACCACTACCCAAGCCGTCGGATAATACTAAAATAGTTCGGCCTTCTTCTTTTATTTTTCGAGACATGAAAACATCTCCACAAATAGCCTGACCATAAAAATTCTTTTGTTGACACTCAACTTCTATATAAAAATCAGCTTTTATCATGCCCTATTTCTCCTTGTCTAATGTATAAAACTCAACGATCGAGTTTAGCATCTCCTCCGTTTCAGAAGCATTCTCACCCAAAAGATAAGCGATCTTTTGAACCGTTTCTAAATTCTTCTGATTTACTGATTTGGCTCTTGAGATTACCTCTTCCCGTTGAATATATGGTTGTGACATATCGCGAAGAATAGCGCCCACTAATTTATTTTTATGAATACTAAAAATAGTAATGTGAAACATTTTATTGCCGTAACGAATGTCTCTTTCTAAATTATCAACACCTGTTGAAAGAGCTGATGAAAATAGTTTATGAAAAGGAGCAATTTTATGCAAATCAGCATCGACTAAAGCCGGAACCGTTTCGTACAATTGCTCAATATCCTCTCCCATCATTCTGGCAAAACTTAGGTTTGCTTCTCGTATTTTTAATTGATCATCGACAATTACAACACCCGATGGAATTTTACGCAATATGGCAGTTGACTTCTCGTGTGCTATTTTACGCATGTACGACACACACATATTTGGTTCCGATTTATCTTCAAGCAAAGCTCCGGCAAATTCACGACAACTATTGTAACCACATCCACCACAATTAATTTCATCCTTATCGGAATATTTACCAACCATAGTTAAAGCATCTTTTATGCTATTTTCCGAATGTTCAACAATTTCAATTGCATCTATCGATTCAAAATCTCTAGCGATTGGGAAATCCACAATTAATTGAACTCCTTTATCCTCACCTAACTTGTTTATTACCTCTAAACGCTTAATAGCTGTTGAGTAATTTTTAGCTGTACCTGGTCCATTTACACATCCACCATCACAAGCTAAAAGCTCTAAGAACATTACTTCTGGCTTTTTATATTTCTCCAGATCTGTTAATACATTCTGTATGTTATTAATCCCTGAAAATGTCATGTAAACAGCATCGGTAGCTGTCGTATTGTTTTTCACACCCATAATCATACCACCATCTATTGGATACAAAATTCCCCTACCAGCTTTACCCGGAACGAAAACATCCTCTTTCTTTTCTTCTGGAAACAAGTACGGATCAATATTTTCTTCTTCAAACCATCTTTTCAAATCCGAAAAGGTAAGCGCTGCATCTAATAATTCAGGAAATTCATCACTTTCAGATTTCTTTGCAACACAAGGACCAATAAATACAACAGGCGTATCTTCTCCATATTCTTGCTTTAGAAACTTTGCATGAGTGAGTAAAGGTGATAAAAAAGGCGTAATGTTGTTTTTGTATTGTGGATAATGCTTACAAATCATCTCAACCACCGAAGGGCAAGCTGATGAAATGTAAATACCATGTTTTTGATCTTCAATAAAATGGGAAACCTGTTTTGAGACTTCCTGAGCACCTAAAGCTGTTTCCGAAACCGCAAAAAAGCCAAGAGATTTCAATGCAGAAACCATCTGATCGTCGGAAAGATTTGGAAATTCGGTAACAAAAGATGGTGCCAAAGAAACCATGACTTGTTTTTTTCTTTTAAGCAGACTTTTTACGCTTTTTAAATCATCGCGAACTTTCTTTGCATTTACAGGACAAATTAATGTACAAGTTCCACAATAAATACAATCGTTATGAAGAATTTGCGCGGAATTATTAACCACCTTAATGGCTTTTAATTTACATTCTCTAATACACTTGTAACAATCCTGACAATCGTTCTGTTCGGTATAGACTGGCTTAAAAACATCCATATAATTCTCCTCAATTTAGTATCCCCAGTACAAATGGGTTCTTTATTTTTCAACTATACAAATCTCAGAATTTATGTAATAGATATCAGACAATAAGGACTATTCTAGAACACATGCAAGCAATTAATAGACGTTTTAAATAAGACATAAACAGAAAACGATAATTCCTTGTTTTAAATGCGTTAGAAGCATCCAATTACGAACACATACTGTTCATTTTCGTGCGCATTTACAACAAATATAAACA
>JADGFH010000294.1 GCA_016743925.1 Labilibaculum sp. | reverse complement strand
TCAGGATACATTGCAAATTCCTGTAGATTACAAATTAGAGCAAGATTCTACCAACTTGCTTCGTTACCATTTCAAAATTGATTGGAAAGCAGAAACAAAATATGTTGTTGATATTGACTCAACTGCTTTCTTAAATATTTATGGTATCAACTCAGATAAGTTTGAAGGGAAAATAACAACACGCGAAAAAGAGTATTACGGCAAAATAACACTTGATGTAATGAATGTAAAACAAGCTCTTATTGTGCAATTATTAAAAAACAACAAGAATGAAACTGTTGTTCAGAGCCAACGCATTTATTCAGATCAAACTGTATTGTTTACTTATTTAACTCCTGAAACTTATCTGATTAAAATTATTGTTGACAATAACGATAATGGAAAGTGGGACACCGGAAATTACAAGGAGAACCTACAAGCAGAAATGGTACACTATTTCCGAAAGGAATTAAAAGTAAGATCGAATTGGGAGGTAAACGACCGTATTGAGATTAATGAAGGCCCTGAGATTAACTTTTATAAGCATCAGGAAGAAATGGAACACAAGCGTGAACTCGAAATTGAAAAAGCAAAAGAGAGAGATGCTGCTAAGAATAAAAAGAAAACCAGAACTAAAAAGAACAATTAATAAACAAATATATGTCAGTACTTCTTGAGTTTGCTATTTTTCCTACCGATAAAGGAGATAGCGTAAGCAAACAGGTTAGTAAAGTAATTGAATTGATTCGAGAAAGCGGTATTAGCTATCAGCTAACGGCAATGGGAACTTTAATCGAAACAGATGCTCTTCCTGAAGCTTTAGCGCTTGTAAATAGCTGTTATAATGTTTTGGCTGAAGATTCCGAACGTGTTTATACAACAATGACCATCGACATTCAGAAGAATAAGCACAATCGTTTAAAAACAAAGGTGGAAGCTATAGAGAATAAAATTGGTGCCGTAAATAAGTAGTTTGCTAGTATTTAGCTCTAAGCCTCTAGAAAAATTATAAATGAAATTATTATTCTCATCCAAGCGAGCTAATTTTCCGGCATGCATTGTACTTTTCCTACTCTTATTGATAGGTTCATACACTTCGCAAGCACAGTGTTTTGAAAAAAACTTTGCTTTTCAATCTGGTGAAAAATTAGTTTTTAGAGGCTATTACAATTGGGGCTTTTTATGGGTAGCTGCAGGAGAGGTAAAACTTTCTGTTTCTGAAGATCAATACAAAGGCAACAACGTTTTTAAAATTAAAGGTGAAGGTAAAAATTTAAATGCTTTTGATTGGTTTTTCAAGCTTAGAGATACGCTAACCTGCTATGCCGATTATGAATCGCTTTCGCCCTATTATTTTGATAGAAAAACGCATGAAGCCAAATACAATGCGCATCATGAATATTGGTTCGATTACCAAAACAATAAAATCAATTCTAAAATTCAGAAACGGGAAAAGCCAGTCAAGCTGGATACTATAACAAATAAGCCTTGTACTTTTGATATCTTATCGGTTGCTTATTACGTTCGAAATCTGGATTTTTCCAAACACAAAAAAGGAGATAAAATTCCGCTTTCGATGCTAATCGATAATGAAATTCACTCCCTCTACATTCGATACCGTGGTTTGGAAACCATTAAAACAAAATCTGGTGAACGATTTGAGTGCTTAAAATTCTCGCCATTACTAGTTGAAGGAACCATGTTTAAAGGTGGAGAGGACATGACCGTTTGGTTAAGCAACGATGACAATCGTATTCCGATTATGGTAGAAGCAAAAGTATTGGTTGGTAGTGTTAAAGGAATTCTGGAAAGCTACGACGGCTTGCGAAACACTAAAAATTCATTCTTCAAAAAGAACAAAGGGAATTTAAATCTTGCTGAATAAAAGACACTACCTGCAATCATCACAAATCGCAGACTTAGGGTAGATGAAAATGTCACCACAGCCAATTGTTGACCAATAATCATCATTTGCCTGGCTAAGATTGTCATTTATGATTCCCAAATCGAAATTTTTCAACCTGTTTTTACCATCTATCGGATATAAGTCATTAGTTAAGTTAATTAAATCACTGAAAACAGAATATATTTTACCAATAACAACAATTAAATCACCATATTTTGTGAATATATTACCAATTACAATAATAAAAGTACCACCAACTGCGAACATACTACCAATTACAATGATTATATTACTAATTACAGAGTAAATTTTACCAAAAATAATGATATAACTACAATTTTTCGCGCACAAATTATCAATTGCAACAACAATATTACCATCTATTGCGATAATCCTAATAAAACTGCATTACAAATGGGGACTTTAGAATAATTGCAGATAAACACCTCATCTACAAATACCTTTTCGCGAACGCTTCCGCCGATTTTTCAAGATAAATCCCTGCATTTGCAATTGAATCATCTAAGTCGGTAGCGGAAGTAGTAATTTCTGATATGTGATCGATACGACTTTCCTTTCTTCGAGCATCGGTCAAATCGACTACACCACAAAACACAGCTAATTTTTCTTTTGTTATAGAATCCAAAACACCGCAAATTACTTTTCCCGAGAAGGTTTGATCATCTAATTTTCCTTCTCCTGTTATCACCCAATCGGCTCCTTTAATATTCTTATCGAATTTGGCTATTTTTTTAATTAAATCGATACCTGAATTTAACGCTGCATTTAAAAACAAAATACAAGCTGCACCTAAACCTCCAGCGGCTCCTGCTCCTTTATGCAATTGCAAATCTATATTATACTGCTTGTTCACCAATTTGCAAAAATTAATCAAGCCATTGTCTAATTCAATTATCATTTTTGGAGTGGCACCCTTTTGCGGAGAATACACATAGGCTGCACCATTAGGTCCATACAATGGATTAGCTACATCACAAGCCACTTCCACTTTCACATTTTTCAAGCATGCATGAATTTCCGAATCATCAATAAAGGTCAGTTGATTTAAATCTGCACCAGTACCTTTCAATTCCTTCTTGTTCCGATCAAAAAAGCGAAAGCCTAAAGCTCGTGCCATTCCCATACCAGCATCGTTTGTTGCACTTCCGCCAATACCAAGTATAATATGTTCTACACCTTTATCAAGGGCATCTTTAATTAACTCTCCCGTTCCGTAGGTACTTGTCAACAACGGATTTGCCTCCTCATTTTTTAACAAACGAATACCCGATGCTTCCGCCATTTCGATAAAAGCAGTTTTTTTACTTTCGGAATACAGATAACTAGCCTGAATTTTTCGATGCAAAGGATCATGAACCTCCAAAGAAATCATTATCCCATTAAGATAATAATTCAAAACCTCAATGGTGCCATCGCCACCATCTGCCAAAGGTAGTTTTACAATTTCAACATCAGTAGTATGCTTTCGAATCCCTCTTTCAACAGCATCACAAAACTCTACTGCAGTAAGCGATCCTTTAAATTTATCTGGAGCAATTATTAGTTTTTTCATTTTCGTAAAACTTATAAGGCTTCTATAACCTGAAGGAATTTAGTAATGCTACTATTTCTCTTTTAGTTTTATTTCAAACATTTTAGGCCATCTTTTACCGGTTACAAAAATGCGATCCTTGTCTGAATCGTATGCAATTCCGTTTAAAACATCATCACCGTCTTGTAGTTTACGTTTGTCGGACATGCTCAGTATTGAACCTAAATTTACGCTTCCCTCAACCTTACCCGTTGCCGGATCAATAATTACAATACGATCTGTTAGCCAAACATTAGCATAGATTTTGCCATCGATATATTCCAATTCATTTAAACTGTCTATTTTTCCAACATTATCGTATACCTCTACAACCCTTTTACGCTCATAACTGTTCGGATCGAAAAAATACAGCGAATTAGAGCCATCCGATATCACCAATTCATCCTTCATGGTAGTAATTCCCCAACATTCTCTTTTATTAGTTTGAGGATAAAAAGTATCCGTTTTGTCGAATGTTTCAGCATCTATAACGAAAGCCTTTCCCGAATTCCAGGTTAGTTGAATAATTTTACCTTGATAGTAGGTTATTCCTTCTCCAAAATATTCTTGTTCTAGGCTTAGCATCGAAAGTGCCTCTCCATTTTCCAATTTTACTTTTCGAAGTGACGATTCCCCGTGCTGACCTGTTCCCTCATATAGAAATCCATCATGGAAAAATAAACCTTGTGTGTAAGCACTTTTATCATGAGGATATGATTTTACAATCTCAAAAGAATAGTTAATAGGAACCACATCAGATTTTAAATTAATGTACGTATTCACCAAACCAATTTTCCCATCTTCCTGATATGCCATTATTTTTAAGCTATGCTTTCCCATTTTAGGCTTATTAGGAGTCCACTTAAACGTCCAAGGCTTTTCTTGCAAACTTTTTACCAACACACCATCTCCAAATATTTGAATGGAATCAATGGTTATTTTTTTCCTCTTCGGATTGATTATAATTTCAATCGCTTCACCATAGCTAAATACATCAGCTCTGTGCGGTTTTTTAATACGCAAACTATTTACAAATTCAATTGTTTTTTCAGTAGTCTGTGCTGATGAAGTAGCATTCACTTTATCGCGATTCACACTATTTCCATTGCATGATGAAAGCAGGAAAAACACAGCAAGTGATAAGATAGTAGAAATTTGCATTACGAAAATTTTTTATTAGATCAGTCAGGTTGACTTTACAAGTCTTAAATTTAGCTAAAAATAAAAAAACTGCCTCGATTCCTCAAGGCAGTTTATATTATTTAACGATTTCCCATTCGGAACCGTCTTTTGTATCTTTTATTGCAATACCATAACTACTCAATTCATCTCGTATTTTGTCTGCCGTAGCCCAATCTTTATTTTGTTTGGCTTCGTTACGAGTGGTAAGTAATAATGAAATCAATTTGTCCAGAATTTCATTTGCACCACCATCAGCTTCATTTTCATCTTTCAAGCCCAATACTTCATATACCAAATCAGTATAAAGCTTTTTAAGAAATTCTAACTGATCGACAGTAATTTGCTCTTTGCCTGCAGCTAATGAATTAATCATCTTCACACCATCAAAAAGATGAGCAATTAAAATTGGCGTATTCAAATCATCATTAATAGCAGCATAAGCTTTGGTTTTTATGTCCTCAACATTTACTGTAGATTCCTTACTAGCTTTAATTTTATCAAGCGTAGCAACCGCAGCCATTAATCTATTAAATCCTTTTTCTGCAGCTTTTAGTGCATCGTTCGAAAAATCTAAAGGACTACGGTAATGAGCCTGAAGAATAAAAAATCGAATCGTCATTGGGCTATAGGCTTGCTCCAACACATCATTATCTCCAGCAAACAGTTGATCAAGCGTAATAAAATTACCCAATGATTTTCCCATTTTTTGCCCGTTAATGGTAATCATGTTGTTGTGCATCCAGTAACGAACAGCTTCGTGACCATGCGCTCCTGTAGATTGTGCAATTTCACATTCGTGATGCGGGAATTGCAAATCCAATCCACCACCATGAATGTCAAATTCAGCTCCTAAATATTTTTGACTCATTGCAGAACACTCCAAATGCCATCCTGGAAAACCATCGCTCCATTTCGATGGCCAACGCATAATATGCTCCGGGTTCGCCTTTTTCCAAAGTGCAAAGTCAAAGCTATTTTTCTTTTCGCTTTGTCCTTCCAGTTCGCGAGTATTTGAAATAAGATCTTCTATTTTTCTTCCTGAAAGTTTACCGTAATCGTGCTT
This sequence comes from Labilibaculum sp., assembly GCA_016743925.1. Classification (GTDB taxonomy): domain Bacteria; phylum Bacteroidota; class Bacteroidia; order Bacteroidales; family Marinifilaceae; genus Labilibaculum. The sequence goes on along the minus strand of JADGFH010000294.1, from coordinate 1,373 downwards.
TTTGCTGTAGGTTTCTACATCAAAATAAACAGATCCATTACTTTCGTAGGCAAAACCATTCTCGAATAATTTTTCGATTACTTCCATTTGCTCGATGATATGTCCTGAAGCTCGAGGTTCGATACTCGGTTTCAAAACATTCAAATCATCCATGTTTTTATGGTAACGATCGGTAAAATATTGAACCACTTCCATTGGTTCCAACTCCTCTAAACGAGCTTTTTGAGCAATTTTATCTTCTCCTTCGTCAGCATCATTCACAAGGTGTCCAACATCTGTAATGTTACGAACGTAACGCACTTTATAACCTGAATGCTTTAAAAAACGGAATAATATATCAAAAGTAATTGCTGGTCTAGAATGCCCTAAGTGAGCATCACCATAAACCGTCGGACCACAAACATACAATCCTACATGAGGAGCGCTTATAGGTTCGAACAATTCTTTCTTGCGATTTAATGTGTTATAAATGAACAACTTGTTTTCCATAACTTTAATATATGTCGATATTCTTTTGGGAATGTAAAATTATAAAAAAATATTGCTCGTACTGTCTAAACCTGCTAATAAGTTTAAAAATCTGACTGATAGCTGCTTTTTAGCAAAAAATATAGCCTTTTACACCACTTATCTTTTCCAAAAATCAACAAAATAAACATTTCAATTTTCTGTTTTTTTTCATAAAATTCGATTTTTATTGCCAATAATAGATTCCTTCTTCTATCTTTGTCCTATTAAATATTCTATCCAACATCTCTGATAATGAGATTTCCCATCAACAAAAAGGCTGAAACTCTTACAACTTCTCCTAAAGAAAAGCCGGAAATTCAACAGATAAAAACTAAAAACAGTAAATAGAATTTGATTTAATTGGATAATATTAATGCAGAAAAAACTGCAAGTAAGATGAATCTTAAGATATAATTCACAGAATTAACCTCTTGGAATAAGATTTTTATTCTTACATTAAATCAATAACTGCTCACCAGATCAAATCTATTGAAGCATTACAAAAATTAAGAAATGGCAAAAAAAATTAAGAAAAAACCTAAAAAACAAAGCCCAAGATATAACCGCAAAAGTTTATCAAAACTTATTGATGGTATTTTTTCAGATAACCCAACAAAAACATTCAATTACAAACAAATTTCCAGCGCTTTAGAAGTTAAAGACATGGGAACAAAACAGTTAATTGTTGGTATTCTATACGATTTAGTTGACTTGGACGCACTAACTGAAATTTCAACAGGGAAATTCAAGCTAAAATCTAGAATGGGCAACATTACGGGTACTGTTGATATGACAGCTCGTGGTGCAGCATTTATTGTTTCTCCCGAAACAGAGGAAGATATTTTCGTATCACAAGAGAATCT
>JADGFH010001074.1 GCA_016743925.1 Labilibaculum sp. | reverse complement strand
CATATTTTGCTTGGGATTTGAGTAAATTTCTCGGTATTTAGATGTTCTGGAGCTCTCCACTCGTAAGCTTCTCTATACTCCCATCGAATGTAATTGGCATTTTGGCTATTAGCTTTTGCATCGAAGTAGAAATTAACGACATTTTGTTTTTCTGTAGCACTAATAATATTAACCTCTTCTTTTCCATATAAATTCTGAATATCATACGGTGGAGGCATTTTTTCTGGAGTTGACTCATATTTCTCACCTTTTTTGGTTTCAATATCAACCCAATAGGATTGTCCTATTTGCCCTTTTATTTCTTGATTAACTGTTTGATAAATTCCTGGCTTTACCTCCTCAAAAAATTCCATGTTCCCTAAATCATCATTTAAAATAATAATTGCTCCAGTTTCTGGGTTTAATGTATCAATACTAATAAGATCAACAGTTCTAAATAATCGAACTTCGTATGGTCCTGATTTGTTGGTGATTATTCCATCGACGACAAGTATTGAAGTGGCAGAATTGATTTCAGGGTAAAACTTTTCTGTACACGAAAACAGAAATTCGGATAGAATTATGAAGAACACTAATATTATTAGTTTTTGGTTGTACATATATTTGAATACGTTTAATTTAACCAAAATGAGGGTTTGGTAACTGGATGAACAACATTACACTCGTAACATTCTTTTCTTCGCACAATAAAAAGTGTAGCTCGGCCTTCTACAGGCTTCTGACTGATGATGTGAAATTTCTTGGGATCAGGAATTCCAATATCCATTCTCATTTCTATTCTTTCACATTCTTTTGGATATGTTGAAAACTCAAGAGAAAAATCATCATCGGAAAAAAAATTTTGAAATTTGTTCACAGATGTTGCTTGGAAGTATCCAATCGCTTGGCAACCATCATTACATGCTTGTAAATTTCCTTTAATATTTGCTGCTAAAACATCATAAAGTGCTCCTTCAGAAAAATTAACCGATTTGATATTTTGCCAAAAATTAAAGTTTTCTTGGGTTGTTGAATAAAGGGTTACATCTAATAGATATTCATATAATAATTTCACCTCGTCGGTGTTAATTGTAGCTGTGAGTTGTTTAGAGATGAATTTTGTATCAAAATTAGAAGCATCGTAAATATTAATTAGGAAAAAGTTTGTGACTGGAAAACATATTTTGCTTGGGTTCTCAGTAAATTTCTCAGTATTTAAATATTCAGGAGCTCTCCATTCGTAACTTTCTCTATATTCCCATCGAATGTAATTGGCGTTCGGGTTATTAGCTTTAGCATCAAAGTAGAAATTTACGACATTTTGTTTTTCTGTAGCACTAATAATATTAACTTCTTCCTTTCCATATAAATTCTGGATATCATACGGTGGAGGCATTTTTTCTGGAGTTGATTCATAATTTTCACCTGTTTTGGTTTCAATATCAACCCAATAAGATTGTCCTACTTCCCCTTTTATTTCTTGATTTACTGTTTGATAAATTCCTGGTTTTACCTCCTCAAAAAGTTCTCTGTTCCCTAAATCATCATTTAAAATAATGATTGCTCCAGTTTCTGGGTTTAATGTATCAATTCCTATAAGATCAACAGTTCTATACAGTCTTATTTCGTATGGTCCTATTTCATTAGTTATCTTACCATCTACAATAAGTATAGATAGTTCTGAATCAATTTTAGGATGAAATTTTTCGGTACACGAAACACTTATAATTGCAAGTACCACGATCCAATAAAACAAATATTTTAAGGAGGGCATTTTGTTAGGTTTAGGGGTTAGGTTAAGGTTGTACTAAAAATAATAAAAAAAAATACAGATAAGTGTTTATTATTGAATAAATTATAATGTTTAATTAATAAAATGATAAAA
>JADGFH010000293.1 GCA_016743925.1 Labilibaculum sp. | reverse complement strand
TGCTGCCTTCTTAAATATTTCGTAGTTAAACTCTTTTGCCATATTGTGAAGATATAATCTTTAATAATAACGCTGACACAGAGTTATGAACAGTGTCTTTTTGAAGTCTCGCACGCTTGCGAGAAGCCTTCGTAATATTGTCGTGAGGTCTCGCACACTTGCGAGATAGCTCCCCACGAGTTAAGTGGAGGCTAACACGCTTGCTAGACACCAACTTTCCATTTAAATGAGGGCTCCCATACTTGCGAGATTTTATTTTCAATTGTAAAATTGAAGCGAACACTCCTGCAAAAAAAAGATTCTACTTGTTGCAGGATTGTTTAAAAATGATTTAAAATACATGATAACATGAGTACGTGAGTGGGTGTAGATAATTGTCTTACAATTAGAATACCAAATAGATTAACATGATTACAAGACAGCTCACCATAATCCTATCCATTCTATTAGTTGGATGTTCTTATAAAGGAGTTTATAATGTTGAACAATTGAGATTGATTCCGATAAATAAGGAATCTAAGAACAGCAATGTACAGCTACAAATAGGTTCTCCTGATTTACAAGTTACTCCTAGTGGAATGTTTAAACGACAAATGGTTTTTGATGTAAAATACAAGAATACCACTTCGGATACCATCCTGATTGATCCTTCACAATTTAAATATTGGGCCGTTTATTCTGATAATTATCCATCCACAGATCGAAAGTATGTACTGTGTATCAATCCCGATCTTAGTCTGGAAAAAATGCGTAAAAACAAAGCAAACCTCTCATCAGAAAAGAACCCCTATAGCCATAAAGATAAAAGCACAGGCGCAATAATTACCTCAGCATTAATAGAAGGAACTTTTAACCTAATTTCTGGGACAAACCAAGATGATGAAAATTACCAATCCCGAGCAGAGAAAGAACTTGAATGGAACAAGGAAAAGAAAAGTATGATGGAATATCTTACAACAAATATTGAGTTCTTTGAAAATGAAGCATTACTCAAAACCAGCTTATCGCCTAATATGACCGTTAGTGGTAAAATCCTTTTCCCAATTGAAACAAAAGCCAAACGAATAGAATTGATTTTACCAATTGGGACAGAATCAACTACTATACGTTTTACCCAACAAATTGATTGGTATTAATAAAAGCTCCATTCAACGTACAGACGCAATGCCTTACGTCTGTACCAAAATATTTAAAAGGCACTCAAAGAGAAAGACACCAATAATTCTGTGAACAGATTGTTTGTTTGATTCTCATAACCAATTCTAATTCCTACATCGACCGGAGCTGAGAAACGCAAAACATGCAAATCAGTCGAAAGCTCTGTTCCAAAAGTTAAGAATGTATCGGTATATTCAAACATATCCTGATTCATATCCTTAAACATTCCGTTTTGGTATCCATAATCGACGAAAGTATTCATTTTTATGCGCTTGAAATAAGCCAATGGTCCTACATTCCAATCTGGATGAGCTAATGGCATGGCGTAATCGAAACCGAGTGTGAAAATATCCTTGCCATATGAATTGGCAATCCCTCGAGGACTTTTAATCATATTTGAAAAACGAGAATTGTAACTAGATCTATATTGGTACCCACCATACAATTTAATGCCATGATGTTTACTTAATCCTGGAAAATAAAGGTGCGTTTCGGCCGAATAGGTTTCACCCAATTCAGAATCTCCAAAAGGTGTATGTCGATAATTAAACTCGAAAACCTGTGCCCATTGATATTGAATATCACGAGGAGCCATTTTAACAATATTATAGGCAAAGAGCTGGTATTCGAATATTTGCTGCGTAAAATCTTTTTTCCCAAAATCATACTCTCCTAATCCTAACGGATTTGTCTGGGTAGTAGCCAGAGGAGTATATTTCATATCTGCCAACTTCGCCAAACTGTAGGTTACTTTAGGCGTAATTTTTGTCGAATATTTACCTCCCGACAAGTTAAATGGTAAACTAATACTATTCTCCCAATTCCATTGTGTCAAAGTACGATTAACCAAAATTGTATCGATTTGCCGAGGTGCAATTCGATTCGCTTCTGTTGCATAGCGCGCTTCCTGCTTACCAACAGTCAGTTTCGAATCAATAATTGGAAACATTCCTTGGTACGACATGTTCACATAAAACTGTCCGTTAACATAGCCTTCTTCTTTTTTATAGCCCACTGTTGTTAACAATGTACTTAACTTATTTTGAGAAGCTACTGAAACACCGATATCGGATTTTTGTTCCAAGCCATCAATAAAAACTGGTGCCCAAGAATGAAAATTAAACAAATGCCCTAATTTGGAATAATTCTTCACTTCAAAACGGTCCATGTTAGTCGTATCCGGATTTAGTTTTTCCCCTAACTGATCGGACAAACTTTCCGCCAAAGGAAATTTGGAGAAAGTACCCTCCCATTCCTTCCAATTACCTGATTCAATTTTTGCTTTAACTGGCAAATAACCATCCGAGGTATAATCGGAATAATAAAGCTCTTTCCCATTTACATGAGGATCGCGTCCACCAAATCTGGAAGTTGTCACTTGGTAAAGCTTACTGTTTGATTTCTGATAGGCAAAAACATTATCTATTCCAGTAAAATTGGCTGTAAAAAAAAGATACTCTTCACTTACTTCCAATTGAGAAATGTCCATTGTTCCTGATTTAAACAAGCTGGTCTTTTTTCCAGATGCCAAATCAATAGACACCAACTGCTTTCCTTGCTTGTCCAAGCTGATGTATACAATAGTTTCGTTACCATCCCATTTTGGAGAAAGAATAAATTCATTTCCTTTTGCAGCTATACGTTGCGCTACCAACTTATTTTCAGTATTAATTATTACGAAATAATTATCCCCAATATCGTCTGTTTCTACAGCAATAATTTGTTTTCCATTCTTTGAAAAAGCCGGTGCAAACAAGCTGTTTTGGTGTTTAATCTTACTTCTATCCTTTAATTTGGTATCGTACATTACCAACACACTCTTATCAGCTTTCTCCCAACGCAAATGATCTTGCCTTTCCGACCAAATTAACTTGCCATCTGTATAATCGAAACCGGTGTTAAAATCATATCCTGGTACAAATAATTTATTCTTCTCACCGCTCTTGCGAATTATTTCAAAATAGGCTGCATCTACTATGCCTTCTTTTAGAACAATTACATCGCCATTCTTCGTTTTATGCAGATAACGCTTATTGGTATAATATTTTTCGCGATTTGATAATTGTTCAAACTTTGTAAGTTTCAGTTGAGCATCTTGCACTTTCCACTCCCATTGCAATTCCTTCATCGTATCGTAATACAACATTAATTTGCCATCTGATCTGGTATTTTTAGTCTTTACTTCTGCCCAATCAATATCATCTACTTTAATCCCATTCGCTAAAATCTCTTTTTGCTTTTCGGATAAAGAATTAAAAACTGCATCTCTCTTGCCATTCATTCCTTCTTTTATTCCATCAGCAAAACTTGTAATTCCCAAAGGTTTTCGAGCAACTCGCGTTAGTGTTTGTTCCCACAACTGATCACCGTAGTGTGCTCTGGCTTTACCTACCAAATAATAGCCCAGTTTATAACGATCGGTCGTATAGTTTCGATAAGAACCATTAATTGCCTTGTCGTAAGAATAATTTCCTTTCTCTATTAATTGCGCTCTTAATTCCTGTTCAAAAAAAGGAGAACGACCACGCCCCGATTCACTCAATGCAGTTTCTGCACAAACTGCATCTCCTTCTAAAAACCAAGGAGGTAAATACAAGCCAACAACAACCATTGTGGCTTGTTGTCCAAAAATATAATTCATAATACGAGTAAAACCTTGTTCCATCTTATCGATCTGTATCACATGTCTATATTCATGTGTACTAACATGATCAATCCATAATTGAGAATCATTATCGGGCGAAGAGGTATTAAAAATCTCCATTCTTTTTGGTGCCCAAGCAACCATACCATTACTTGTCGCACTATGTGTATGTACAACTACTGAAAACTTTTTTGGTCGATGCAGTAAATCCTTTCCTCCTTTTTCAAGTAAATCTTGAAAAATAGCAGCCATATATCTTGCCTTTTCTTCGTATGCCCTAGGAAATATTATTTGAAATTCATCCGTATTTATCTGTTTCCAATTAATAGATGCTGGATCTTGTCCCGTATGAAAATACTGTGCAACAAGCTGTGCGTTTACAAAACAAAAGGGAATGAGAATAATAACTAACTTTAAATAAGCCTTCATAGGTGGTAAATTTCTGAATTAAGAATTTACAAAATAAGTATTTATTAGTGATTTTACTTTCCTGCATCAAAAGAATCAATAATAAAGCTAAAGCCAAGCAATTTGGTTTGCAAAATTCGAATAGTATGCAGACCTTTGCCTCCTTAATAATACAGAACGATTAAGTTCTTCTGAATACAAGTAAATATGAGTAAAATCCTTATCAAAACACCAGAACAAATTGAGGGTATTCGCAAAAGTGCTCAACTAGCTGGTAATACATTAAAATACATTAGCAATTTTGTAGAACAAGGTGTTAGCACCGACTATCTGGATCAGCTAATTGAAAAATACATCAGAGATAATGGCGCTATTCCAGCTCCCTTAAATTATCATGGTTTTCCAAAATCATGCTGTATCTCTTTAAACGATGTGATCTGCCATGGAATTCCCAATGAAAAAACCATTCTAAAAAATGGCGATATTTTAAACATCGATGTAACAACAATTTTAGATGGCTACTATGGTGATACAAGCACCATGTTTACGATTGGAGATGTAACGGACCAAGCTTCAAAATTAGTTGAAGATACCGAACACGCATTGTATTTAGGTATTGAACAGGTAAGACCTGGTAACTACTTTGGCAATATCGGGTTTATGATTGGCCGATATGCACAAGGAAAAAAATACAGTGTTGTTTATGAATTTTGTGGTCACGGTGTTGGTGTTGAGTTTCACGAAGCTCCACAAGTAGAACACATTGCTCCTCGAAACTCAGGACCCAAAATGAAAGAGGGTATGATTTTCACTATCGAACCAATGATCAACCTTGGGAAAGCAAGAGCCGTTGTTGATGAAAAAGATGGTTGGACAGCTCGTACTGTAGATCAAAAATTATCTGCTCAATTTGAGCATACGATTCTAATCACAAAAGACGGGTATGAAATTCTTTCGGATGTTGGCAATTACGAAATCTTCCGATAATTTTTCATCTTATGAAATAATATGCAACCGCTTCCTATTGAAGCGGTTCTTTTTTTATCTTTGAATTGCATCAGAAAATTGTAGTTAACCAATCAAAACTCTTGATATGAAAAATGTTGCCGTGATTTTAGCTGGTGGAAGCGGAAGAAGAATGGGTGGAAACTTACCCAAACAATTTTTAATTCTTGGTGGCAAGCCAATTATTCAACATTCTATTGAAGTTTTTGATAAAAATGTGGGTATCGATGAAATATGTATCATTATTCATTCTGATTTTATTCAGGAAATTAAGAATATTGTAGTTGAAGGACACATCCAGAAAGTGAAGCATATACTTCCTGGCGGCAAAGAAAGAAGTGATTCAAGTTTAGCAGCAATCAACACATACAAAAAGGAATCCAATGTAAACCTAATTTTCCACGATGCAGTACGACCGTTTGTTTCACAGGATATTATCAATCATGTAATTCAAGAAGTTAATACGGGTAAATCTGTTGCTGTAGCTATATCAACTGTAGATACAATTTTTCAAATCGACGAAAAAGATAGAATCGTATCTGTACCACAAAGAAACCTTTTACGACGTGCACAAACCCCACAGGCCTTTTCATACAATATTATAAAATCAGCTTATGATATTGCTCTAAACGATTCTAATTTTGTTGCTACAGATGATTGTGGTGTTGTTTTAAAATACCTACCTAACGAAGCCATCTATATTGTTAAAGGTGATGAAGCTAATATCAAAATTACATTTGAGCAGGACTTGGTACAGGGAGAAATAATTTTAAAAGAGAAATAAACAATGGTGCTTTTAATAATACTTTTCGGACTTTCTTCCTTCAAAAATTAGCCTATCTTTGGCGCACTATCAATAAAAAACCATCCTACATGAATATATTATTTGATGTTTTAAACATCTATTACCTGCCACAATATTTTCCAGTTTGGAGAGAACTAAAAAAAAGAGGTCATAGTTGCTCACTTGTAGTTTACTCCAAAAAAAATGACAAGAATTTACTCACAAGTACTCTTGAAAATTTGGACATTTCATATACATGGGTTCATGATGACAGTGAAGCAAAAGATTTGTATCTAATTCAAAAGCCTGATTGGATTTTCTTTGGTAATGAATTTACTTTTCTTGATGAAATCCACCAAAATTCGAAAACAGTACAAATGGGACACGGAGTTGGACCTAAACCAAGCTATTACCGAAAATCGGATACTCCTATGACCGTTCGCTTTATGGAAGGTAAACTAAGGTTGACGAAAATTGAAGAAATGTATCCTAAGGATAAGTTTGTTCAGGTTGGATTTAGTAAGCTTGATCCTATTTTTGATGAAACAGAACAAGGTTTAGATCTTGCTAAATTGGGATTAGATCCAAGTAAAAAAACAATTTTATATGCTCCTACATTTAATCCAACTTCGTTAGGGTGTTTCCCAAAAAATTGGCCAAGTGAATTCTCTGAATATAATATCTTGGTAAAAGTTCATTCTCTTACTCTCTCTCGAGATCGCTATAAGAAAGATCAGGAAAGAATTAAGGCATGGAAGCAGTATTCTAATGTTTATGTTGCAGGTGTTGATGAATTTTCATTAGTCCCATTTTTAAAAACTGCTGATATTTTAGTTAGTGAAGCCTCTTCCACTTTATTTGAATTTGCAGCTCTAGATAAACCTGTAGTTATATGCGACTTTTATGATTTAAAAAGGTCTTACAAAGGCATTTTCAAATATCGTTTTGCAAAAAGATTTGGGGCAGACTCGGTAATATATAAAGAGCTAGGAGCACATGCTGCAAACTATAAAAAACTAAAACCCATAATTAAGGATGAAATAGAAAATCCTGAAAATTTTAAAAATAGCAGAAAAAAATACAATATAGATCATGTT